>CAYNIS010000361.1:1185-2296 GCA_964397055.1 uncultured Rhodospirillaceae bacterium
CGGGGCGACCACGATCAACGAGGCGATGAAGATCGCCTGTGTCGAGGCGATCGCCGACCTCGCCCAGCAGGAGGTGACCGACCTCGCCTCCGCCTATGGGGACGAGCCGATCGGCTTCGGGCCGGACTACCTGATCCCGCGCCCGCTCGACGGGCGACTGATCCTGAAGATCGCGCCGGCGGTCGCCCAGGCGGCCATGGACAGCGGCGTCGCCCGCCGGCCCATCGCCGACATGGCGGCCTATCGCGAGCACCTGAACCAGTTCGTTTTCCGCTCCGGCCTCGTCATGCGTCCGGTGTTCAACCGGGCCCGCCAGGACCCGAAGCGCGTTATCTATGCCGAGGGCGAGGAGGAACGCGTGCTCCGCGCGGTCCAGGTGGTGGTCGACGACGGCCTCGCCAAGCCGATCCTGGTCGGCCGTGCCGAAGTCGTCGCCCGCCGCATCGAACGGCTGGGCCTGCGCATCCGGCGCGACGTCGACTTCACCCTGGTCGATCCCGACTACGACCCGCGCTACAACGACTATTGGAGTTCCTATCACGCCCTGATGGAGCGGCGCGGCATCTCCCCGGCCCTGGCGCGCACCGTCATGCGCACCAACTCGACGGTGATCGCGGCGATGCACCTGGTGAAGGACGAGGCCGACGCCTGTGTCTGCGGCACCATCGGCCAGTATCGCCAGCACCTGAAGGACGTCATGGACACCGTCGGGCTTCAGCCGGGCGTCCGCCAGCCGGCGGCCTTGAGCCTTCTGATCCTGCCGAAGGGCATCTTCTTCCTGTGCGACACCTATGTCTCTCCGGATCCGAGCCCGGACGAGATCGCGGAAATGACGCTGCTCGCGGCGGAGGAGGTGCGCCGCTTCGGCATCCAGCCGAAAGTCGCCCTGCTCAGCCATTCGAGCTTCGGAACCCACGACGACCCGGCCGCGGCCAAGATGCGCACGGCCCTTGCCGAGATCGAGCGGCGCGCGCCGGAACTGGAGGTCGAGGGCGAGATGCATGCGGACGCCGCCATCTCTGACGAGATCCGCAGCGCCATCTTCCCCAATTCGCGCCTGTCCGGCCAGGCCAACATCCTGGTGATGCCGACCCTCGACGCCGCCAACATC
>CAYNIS010000361.1:2306-4123 GCA_964397055.1 uncultured Rhodospirillaceae bacterium
TCCCATCGCGATCGCCGCGGCGATCTATGTGCCCGCCAACATCGCGTTCAACCTGACCAAGGTCGTCTCGGACGCGCAGCCGGTCGGCCCGATCCTGCTGGGTGCGGCGAAGCCGGCGCACATCCTGACCCCGTCGGTAACCGCCCGCGGCATCGTGAACATCACCTCGCTCGCCGTGGTCGATGCCCAGATCTCGCAAGCCGAGATGTCGGAACCGCTGACCCTGCCGCCGATCCCCTGACGCTGCCTGCGCCGCCGGCACGCTGCCGGCCGAACAACCGTTCTTCGTCAAGCTCGCCAGCCAGGGAGACCACAAGCGCTTGAGCGAACCTGCCCTCGATCAGGAACCGGACATCGATGACGGCGCCGAGGATGTGTCCGACGAGGAGCGGCGTGCCCAGCTGATCCGAGAGATCGACGACCTCCTCGACGAGAAGATGCCGGACGAGGCGGCCGCCCTCGTCCGCGACCTCCATGACGCCGACTTCGCCGACGTCCTCGAACAGCTGTCCGCCAGCGATCGCCTGCTGATGGCGGAAATCGGCGGGGCGGCGGACCGGCCGGAGATGTTCGTCTACCTGCACCCGGAAGTCCGGCGCAGCCTGTTCGAGCAGATGGCCCCGGCCGCGATGGCGGAGGTGGTCAACGCCCTCGACAGCGACGACGCGATCGAGGTGCTGCTCTATCTCGACGAGGAGGTCCGCGACGAGCTTCTCCGGCACCTGTCGGTGAAACTGCGGTCTCTGGTCGAACAGGGCCTGACCTTTCCTGAGGAGTCGGCCGGGCGACTGTGCCAGCGCGACGTCCTCGCCTTCCCGCAGTTCTGGACGGTCGGCAAGACCATCGACTACCTCAGGGTCGCAGCGGACACGCTGCCCGACGAGTTCTACGACCTGTTCATCGTCGATCCGCTGCACCGGGTGATCGGGGCCGTGCACCTGTCCCGGCTGATCCGCTCCCGGCGGGGTGTCAAGCTGGCCGACATCCTGGATGACACGCTGCACCTGATCCCGGCCAACATGGACCAGGAGGAGGTCGCCCACCGGTTCCGGCAATACGGTCTCGCCTCGGCCCCGGTGGTGGATGACGGCGACCGCCTGATCGGTGTCATCACCTTCGACGACATCGTCGACGTGATCGAGGAGGAGCACGAGGAGGACGTGCTGAAGATGGCCGGTATCGCTGAGACCGACCTCTACAGTGCCGTCCTGACGACGACCCGGCGCCGGTTCGCCTGGCTCGCCGTCAACCTGGTGACCGCGATCCTGGCGTCGCTCGTTATCAGCCTGTTCGAGGCCTCGATCGACCGGATCGTGGCCCTCGCGGTCCTGATGCCGATCGTCGCCTCGATGGGCGGCAATGCCGGGACCCAGACCCTGACGGTGGCGGTGCGGGCCCTGGCGACCAAGGACCTCTCGGAAACCAACGCGCTCCGGGTCATCGGCAAGGAGACGATCGTCGGGGCCGCCAACGGGATCGCCTTCGCCGCAGTCATGGGGGCGGTCGCCTGGGGCTGGTTCCGCGACCCGGGGATCGGCCTCGTCATCGCGGCGGCGATGGTGGTGAACCTGGTCGTCGCCGGCTTCGCCGGGGCGGTTATCCCGCTGACGCTGGCCCGCGCGGGGGTCGATCCGGCGGTCGCGAGTTCGGTCTTCCTGACCACCGTCACCGACGTCGTGGGGTTCCTGGCCTTCCTTGGCCTCGCGAGCATGGTCCTGCTCTAGGGTCAAAACCCAATCAGCTTCTTGATTCAGGTTCAGGCTGGTGATTCAGGGAGTCTCCCGTTGGTGAGGAGGCTTTTGGATGTCGCGATCATT
>CAYNIS010000362.1:0-1371 GCA_964397055.1 uncultured Rhodospirillaceae bacterium
TCGGCAGGCTCATCCCAGGGTCGACCGGTTCCTTGGCGCGATCAGGTCCGACAGTCTCTCGCCGGTGGCCTTAAGGTACTGCCGGATTGTGTTCCTGGCGAGGGGATGGCGCGGGAAAACGGCGAAAATCGGCCGTTTACATGGCGCCGCGCCCGACAGGTCGGTCGCGTCAGTCGTCGAAGCCGAGGAACCGGGCGAACTCCTCGACACCTGCCCGATCGGTGCGCAGCGCATTTTCCGGTGCCGCCTTGTCCTCGTAGCCGATCGACATGCCGCAGACCACGACCTCCTCGTCCGGAATGTCGAGCTCCCGGCGGATCACTCGGTGATAGTGGGCGAAGGCCGCCTGGGCGCAGGTGTGCAGCCCATGGCCCCGGGCGGCGATGCAGATGTTCTCCAGGAACATGCCGTAGTCGATCCAGGATCCCCGCTCCAGCACCTTGTCGATGGTGAAGATGATCCCGACCGGCGCATCGAAGAAGACGTAGTTCCGGGCAGACTGGCGGGCACGCCCCTCCATGTCGTCGCGGGCAATGCCGACGGCGTTGTAGAGCCCGAAGCCGACCGTGCGCCGCCGGGTCTTGTAGGGCTCCGGGAATTCCGCCGGATAGTACTCGTACTCCGCCTTGTGCTGGCCCTGCTCCTCGCGAAAGGCCTTCAGGATGGCGTCGCTCAGCGCCTGTTTGCGCGCGCCGCCGAGGACATAGGCCTTCCACGGCTGCATGTTGGTGCCCGACGGGGCGCGCGACGACACCTCCAGCAGGTGGCGCACCATGGCCGCCGGGACCGGGGTCGGCAGAAAGGCGCGCACCGACCGGCGGGAGGTGATCGCGGCGTCGACGGATGCGACGGTGTCGGCCTCCGGCACGGCTGCGACGGCGGCGAGGTCTTCTGCGACGGACATGGCTGTTCGGATCCTTCAAGCGGGCAGGGACGGGTGCGACGGGGTCGCCGATCGGACGCGGCCGACGGCGGCCAGCCAGCCGGCATAGGACGCTTCGCGCGCGGGCACTTCCGCCGCCGGCTCGAAACGGCGCTCGGCCGACCACGACCGCGCGAGGTCGGCCAGCGACGGTGCTAGACCGACGCCGACCGCAGCCAGATTGGCGGCCCCCAGGGCCGTCGTCTCGGTCACCACGGGGCGTTCCACCGGGACCGCGATCTGGTCGGCGATCAGTAGGCAGATCAGGTCGTTGACGACCATCCCGCCATCGACCCGGACCGCGGCCGGCGGTGCGCCGGCATCCGCGATCATCGCCTCGATCAGGTCGCGGGTCTGGAACGCCTGGGCCTCCAACGCCGCGCGCGCGATGTGCCGGCGGTCGCTGTCGCGGGTGAGGCCGATGACGGCACCGCGCGCATCCGGGTCCC
>CAYNIS010000362.1:1381-4102 GCA_964397055.1 uncultured Rhodospirillaceae bacterium
GTAGGGCGCGCCGAGGCCGGTGAAGGCCGGCACCAGGTAGACCCCGCCGGTATCGGTGACGTCGGCCGCCAGCGGCTCGCTCTCCGCCGCCGTCCGGATCATGCCGAGCCCGTCGCGCAGCCACTGGATCGCCGCCCCGGCGATGAAGATCGACCCCTCCAGCGCATAGGTCACGCGCCCGCCGATGCGATAGGCGATGGTGGTGACCAGGCGGTGGTCCGACACCCGGAAGCGCTCGCCGATGTTCATCAGCGCGAAGCAGCCGGTGCCGTAGGTCGACTTCACCATGCCCGGCTCGAAACAGGCCTGTCCGACCACCGCCGCCTGCTGGTCGCCGGCCATCCCGGCGATCGGGATCTCGGCGGCGAAGAGGCCGGCCCCGGTGGTGCCGAACACCCCGGCATTGTCGCGCACTTCCGGCAGCATCGCGCGCGGCACGTCGAGGAGGTCGAGGAGGGCGTCGTCCCAGTCCCCGGTCACGACATTGTAGAGGAGCGTGCGCGAGGCGTTGGTGGCGTCGGTCGCGTGCACCCGCCCCTCGGTCAGGCGGAACAGGAGCCAGCTGTCGACGGTGCCGAAGCAGAGCTCGCCCGCCGCCGCCCGGGCGCGCGCGCCGGGCACCGTGTCCAGGATCCACTTCACCTTGGTGCCGGAGAAATAGGCGTCGACGACAAGGCCGGTCCTGGCGCGGATCGCGTCCTCGTGCCCGGCGGCGACCAGGTCGCGGCAGATGCCGGCGGTGCGGCGGTCCTGCCAGACGATCGCCCGGTGGATCGGCTTGCCGGTCGCGCGCTCCCACACCACCGCCGTCTCGCGCTGGTTGGTGATGCCGATGGCGGCGATCCGGTCGGCATGCACGCCGGCCTTCGCCAGCGCCCCGGCGGCGACCGCGACGGTGTCCGCCCAGATCTCCTCCGCGTCGTGCTCGACCCAGCCGTCGTCGGGGAAGTGCTGGGTCAGTTCCTTCTGCTCCAGGCCCAGAATGGCGCCGTCGGGCCCGAACACGATCGCCCGGCTCGACGTCGTGCCCTGGTCCAGCGCCAGGATCAGATCCGCCGCCATGTTCGCCCCGCCACTTTCACGTTCCCTCCCGGCTCTTTATCGTCGGCCACGCTAATCATCGCGCCCGACCATTTGGAGAGAAGCTGCGTCATGCCCGACACCGCCGTCAAAGAGAAGATCCTGGCCGCCGTCGAAGCCGGTTTCGACGAACAGTTGAAGTTCCTCGCCGACTTCGTCCGCATCCCGTCGACCCGCGGCAACGAGGCGCCGGCCCAGGACTACATGGCCACCGCCCTGCGCGCCCGCGGCTACGACGTCGACCACTGGAAGATCGAGGAAGGCGACATCGCCGGCCTGCCCGGCTTCTCGCCGGTAATGGACAGCTCCTACGACCGCGGCTACACCGTCGTCGGCACCCACCGCCCGAAGGAGATCAAGGGCAAGTCCCTGATCCTGCAGGGCCACCTGGACGTGGTGCCGGAAGGCCCGCTCGACATGTGGGAGACCCCGCCCTACGAGCCGGCGATCCGCGACGGCTGGATGTACGGCCGCGGTGCCGGCGACATGAAGGCGGGCACGGTCTGCGCGCTCTACGCCCTCGACGCGCTGAAACGCGCGGGGTTCGAGCCGGCGGCGACCGTCCACTTCCAGTCGGTGATCGAGGAGGAGTGCACGGGCAACGGCGCGCTCTCCACCCTCCAGCGCGGCTACCGTGCGGACTTCGCGCTGATCCCGGAACCGACCGGCATGACCCTGACCCGGGCCCAGGTCGGCGTCATCTGGTTCAAGCTGAAGGTCAAGGGCTGGCCGGTCCACGTCGCCCACGCCGGGTCCGGCTCCAACGCGATCGAGGCGGCGTTCCACCTGGTCCAGGCCATGCACGGGCTGGAGGCGAAGTGGGAGGAGGAAGCGCGGCTGGAGCCCTATTTCGGCGACCTCGCCCGCTGCATCAACATGAATGTCGGCCAGATAGAGGGCGGCGACTGGGCGTCGTCGGTGCCGGCGTGGTGTACCGCCTGGTGCCGCATCGGCATCCTGCCGGGCTGGTCGATCGAGGAGCGCCAGCGCCAGATCGAGGCGACGATCCGGGAGGCCTCCCTCAACCACCCGTTCCTGTCGAACAACCCGCCGGAGGTCCTGTGGTCCGGCTTCCTCGCCGACGGTTTCGTGTTCGACGACATGAACAGCGGCGCGGAACAGGTGCTGGCCGACGTCCACCAGGACCTGTTCGGCCAGGCGCTCGACCGCCAGCGGGTGGCGACCGCGCTGACCGACAGCCGCTTCTACGGGCTCTACTACGACATCCCGTCGACCTGCTACGGCCCGAAATGCGAACTCGCCCACGGCTTCAACGAGCGGGTCGAGCTTCAGAGTGTCAAGGACTGTACCAAGGCGATCGCCTGCTTCATCGCCGACTGGTGCGACCTCAACGCGGCGTAGCCGCAGCGGCATCCATCGCCGGCATGACCTCCGGCCGGGCCCAGCCCGGCCGACCGCCCTGGGAACCTGGACACGACGCAACGTTGCGTCGTGTCCGCGGTATGTCTTTCTTCACAAGTCCTGAGTAATCGCAACGTGATCTTTGTTTCGGGTCCATCTGATCCGTCGCTGGTCTGGCGGCACCCCATAACAACGTCAGCACTTATCCATCGAGATCATCAAGTCACTAGGCCGTGTGGACGAATTGAACCAAGATGAAACCGATGGCGAGCGCGGTGA
>CAYNIS010000363.1:0-4091 GCA_964397055.1 uncultured Rhodospirillaceae bacterium
GGCGGCGATCCTGGCGCCGACCGATGCCGCGCTCGGCCAGGCGGTGGTGTCGAGTCCGGACGTGCCGGCGCGGGTGCGCCAGGCGCTCAATGTCGAAAGCGGGCTCAACGACGGCATCGCCCTGCCGCTGGTCCTGCTGTTCGCCAGCCTCGCCGCCGCCCATGCCGGGGCGACAGCCGCCGACTGGGCGGTCTTCGTCGGTGCGCAACTGGTCCTCGGGCCCCTGGTCGGTGGCTTGGTCGGGGCTGCCGGCGGCTTCGCCGTCACCCGCGCCTACGACGGCGGCTGGATGGAGGAACCGGCCGAGGGGGCGGCGGTGATCGGCATCATGGTGGCGTCCTATGCCGGTGCCGTGTGGGCCGGCGGCAACGGCTTCATCGCCGCCTTCGTCGCCGGCATGGCTTTCGGTGCCATGCTGCGCGGGCACTGCCAGTTCCTGCTCGAATTCGCGGAGGCGGAGGGGCAGCTGATGACCTCCCTCACCTTCCTCGTGTTCGGGGCCGTCCTGTTGCCGGAGGTCGCGGAGGCCGCGATCGGTCCGTGGCATCTGCTCTACGCGGTGCTGACATTGACCGTCCTGCGCATGGCGCCGATCGCGCTCAGCCTCGCCGGCACCGGGCTCAGCCTCGCCAGCCTGTCGTTCCTCGGCTGGTTCGGCCCCCGTGGCCTGGCGTCCGTCCTGTTCGCGCTCCTGGTGCTGGAGGATGCGGCGTTCCCCGGGATCGACACCGTCATCGCCACGACCCTGGTCACGGTCGCCTGCTCGATCCTCGCCCATGGCGCGACGGCCGGGCCCGCCGCCCATCGCTTCGGGGCGTTCGTGCGGTCGCGCGGCGAATGTGTCGAGTTGGACGTGGCCGGCGAGATGCCGACGCGCACCGGCTGGGTCGATGCCGCGACGGACCCCGTGCCCAATGACCTGAGCCCGACCGAGCCGAAGGAGGCCCCCTGATGCTGAACGACATGCAAGAACATCTGTGCCAGTCGCACGGCTTCGATTTCTCCGGCCTCAAGGCCCTGTTTCTCAACTGCACGCTCAAGCGCTCGCCGGAGCGTTCCCATACCGAGGGCTTGATGCGCATTTCCGCGGCGATCATGGAGAAATCGGGCGTTTCGACGGAGGTGATCCGGCCCGTCGACCACACGCTCGCCTTCGGCGTTCAGCCCGACATGACGCGGCATGGCTGGGAAGCGGACGACTGGCCGGCGATCTACGAAAAGGTGAAGGCGGCCCACATCCTGGTCGTCGGCACGCCGATCTGGCTGGGGGAGAACACGCCGATCTGGCTGGGGGAGAAGTCGTCGGTGGCGACCCAGGTCGTCGAGCGGCTCTACTCCTCCTCCGGCGATCTCAACGACGCCGGCCAGTACGCCTATTACGGCAAGGTTGGCGGCTGCCTCGTCACCGGTAACGAGGACGGCATCAAGCACTGCTCGATGTCGATCCTCTACGCGCTCCAGCACATCGGCTACACCATCCCGGCCCAGGCGGATGCCGGCTGGATCGGCGAAGCCGGGCCGGGGCCGTCCTACCTCGACGAGGGGTCGGGCGGTCTGGAGAACGATTTCACCAACCGCAACACCACGTTCATGACCTGGAACCTGATGCACTTCGCCCGGATGCTGCGCGACGGCGGCGGGGTCCCCGCCCACGGCAACCAGCGCTCCCTCTGGGCGGCCGGTTGCCGCTTCGACCACCCCAACCCCGAATACCGCTGATTTCCTGCACGCGCTGAACAGCGGGGCCATCACAAGGGCTGATGGCCCCGTTCACCCCATCGTGAACAGGACCTTGCCGGTGGTGCGCCGCTCCGCCAGCGCACGGTAGCCTTCCCTGGCCTCGGCCAGCGGCAGGGAAAGCCCGACATGGGGCCGGAGCTTGCCGTCGGCGGCAAACTGGAAGAGCTCGCCCACCATCTCCCGGTTCTTCTCCGGGTTGCGGTCGGTCCACGCCCCCCAGAAGGCGCCGACGATCGAACAGCTCTTCAGCAGCGGCAGGTTCATCGCCGCCTTCGGGATCTCGCCACTGGTGAACCCGACGATGACCAGGCGCCCGTACCAGCCCATCGCGCGCAACAGCGGTTCGAACTTGTCGCCGCCGACGGTGTCGAAACCGACGGTGATGCCGTCCTTGCCGCCGAACTCCTTGAAGCCCGCGCGCAAGTCCTCGGTCTCGTGATTGAGGCAGGCTTCTGCCCCGTATTTGAGCACGATGTCCTTCTTGGCGTCGGATCCGACCGTGCCGATCACGCGCGCGCCCATCATCCTCCCCAGTTCGACCGCGGCCAGACCGACCCCGCCGGCGGCCCCGGTCACCGCCAGCGTGTCGCCGGCCTGCAGCTGCCCGCGCTCCTTCAGGCAGTAGTAGGAGGTGCCGTAGGTCGCCCGCATCGCCGCCGCGGTCTCGAACGCCAAGCCGTCGGGCAGGGGCACGCAGGCCGCCTCGTCGATCACCTGCTCCTCCGCGAAGGCGCCGGTGGTGCTGGACGTCGCGACCCGGTCGCCGGGCTTGAAGCGGGTGACCTCGGCCCCGACCTCGACCACCTCCCCGGCGGCTTCCGAGCCCGGGGTGAACGGCGGATCCGCCTTGTACTGGTAGCGCCCCTCGGTCATCAGCATGTCGTAGAAGTTGAGGGCGGCGGCCGCCACGCGGGCGCGCACCTGGCGCGGCCCGACCGGCTGCGATGGCATCTCGTGAACCTCGAGCGCGTCGATCCCGGTCAACGCGGTGCAGCGCAACGCCTTCATGGCGGTGTCCCTCGTCATGGCTTCGTGATTGCCCCAGACCATAGCGGCCGCGACGTTCCGATCCAGGGGCAACTTGCATCGGCGGTGGGCGCTGGTTTCTGCTGTCGCCGCCTGACCGCTTCAGGCACATCTGGCGCGGAGTTTGCTGTGTGTCGGGGTCGGGATAATCAAAAAGGGGATTTCAAACGGCATGGGCTATCGCATTTCCGTCGATACCGGCGGCACCTTCACCGACGTCATGGTCATGGACGCCGACGGCACGCCGACGATCGCCAAGGCGCTGACCACCCACGCCCGTATCTTCGACGGCATGAAGGAAGCGATCGCCAACGCCGCGGTCGAGCTCGGCTTTACCACCGAACACCTGCTCGCCGACACCGACCTTCTGATCTACGGCACGACCCGGGCCACCAACGCCATCGTCACCCGGCGCACCGCCAAGACCGCGTTCCTGACGACCGAGGGCTTTCCGGACACGCTGATCTTCAAGTTCGGCGGCAAGTTCAACCCGCATGATTTCACTGAGGACTTCCCGCCGCCCTACATCCCGCGCCGCTACACCTTCGAGATCGCCGAGCGCATGTCGTCGGAGGGGGAGGCGACCACCCCGCTCGACGAGGCGCAGGCGCGACAGGTCCTGGAAACCCTGAAGCAGCGCGGGTTCGAGGCGATCGCCGTCTCCTTCCTCTGGTCGATCGCCAACCCGGCGCACGAAATCAGCATCGGTCAGCTGATCGAGGAGATCCTGCCGGGCGTGCCCTATACGCTCTCCCACAAGCTGGTGCCGATCGTCCGCGAGTACCGCCGGGCCTCAGCGACCGCCATCGACGCCTCGCTCAAGCCGTTGATGCAGGAGCATCTGCGCGGCCTGGAAGCGGACCTGCGCGCCGCCGGCTACAAGAACGACATCCTGGTGTCGACCGCCATGGGCGGCTGCATGCATGTCGCCGAACTGATCGAGGCGCCGATCCACACGGTGAAATCGGGGCCGGCCATGGCGCCGATCGCCGGCCGCACCTATGCCGGGGCCGAACGGCTGGGTGACAACGTCGTCATCTGCGACACCGGCGGCACCACCTTCGATGTCGGCCTGGTCCGCGACGGCCGCATCACCATGACCCGGGACGGCTGGCTCGGCGGCCAGTTCACCGGCCACCTGCTCGGCGTCGCCTCGGTCGACGTGCGCTCGGTCGGTGCCGGCGGCGGGTCGATCGCGTGGATCGATCCCGGCGGGCTGATGCGCGTCGGCCCGCAGTCCGCGGGCTCGGAGCCCGGGCCGGCCTGCTACGGTCGCGGCGGGACCGAGCCGACGGTGTCTGACGCCGCCGCCGTCCTCGGCTATT
>CAYNIS010000364.1:0-347 GCA_964397055.1 uncultured Rhodospirillaceae bacterium
TCGGGGCGGTTGCGCAGGTGGCGCGACAAGGCCGCGACGGTGTTGGTGAGGTCGTGCAGCCCGGCGGTCGAGATGTCGGTGCGGTTGGCGAGCGGCTGGCCCGGCAGTTCCGGGCTGCCGAGCATGAGGTAGAGGCCGAAGGCACCGAGCGGAACGATGGCGGCGAGGGCGGCGGTCGTGCGGCCCACCGGCGCGACCGTGGTCGGCGGTTGATCGGTGCTGACACTCTCCGCGGCGATCAGGCGGCGCGCGATCTCCCGCCGGGCGGCATCCGCCTCCGCCGCCCCGATCAGGCCGAGGCCGCGGTCGCGGGCGACCTGGGCCAGTTGGTCGCGATAGACCTGGGC
>CAYNIS010000364.1:357-4084 GCA_964397055.1 uncultured Rhodospirillaceae bacterium
GTGCGCGGCAGCATGCGCCGGAGCCTCCATCGGCCGACCGAGGGTCGCGAGCAGGGCAGCCCCGACGGCACCGGCCAGGAGTGCGGCGGCGAGCCAGAACAGCATCATGCCTCCGCCGCCTCGCCACGCGGCTCGTCAAAGGCGTCCGGCGGCAACTCCTCCATGAGGGCCTGGAGCCGGGCCTCTTCCTCCGGCCGCAGGGCATCGGTCTCGACACCGCTCGCCAGCCGGCCCTGGCGCATCGCCTGCCAGGCGACCCCCGCACCGATGCCGAGTGCCAACAACGGCCCGAGCCACAGGATCCAGGTGGTCGGGTTCCAGGCCGGGCGCATCAGGATGAAGTCGCCGTAGCGCCCGCGCAGGAACTGGACGATCTCGCCCTCGTCGTCGCCGGCCGCCAACCGCTCGCGGACGAGGCGGCGGAGGTCGCGGGCGATCGGCGCGTCGGAGCCGTCGATCGACGCGTTCTGGCAGACGAGGCAGCGCAGGTCCTTCGACAGCGCCCGGGCGCGCGCCTCCAGCGCCGGGTCGGCCAATTGCTCATCCGGATGAACCGCCCCCGCCGTCAACGGTATCGTCAGCAGAAATGCGAGGAAGAGGGCGCAGATCATCCCGCGGGCTCCCGCGCGATCTCCATCAGGAGCGGCTGGAACGTCTGGAACAGGTCGGCCTCGGTCACGGCACCGACATGGCGGTAGCGGATGCGGCCCTGCGCATCGACGATGAACGTCTCGGGCAGGCCGTAGACGCCGAAGTCGATCGCGGTGTCGCCGTTGGGATCGAGGCCGACCCGGGTGAAGGGGTCGCCGAGTTCGTCCAGGAACAGCTGGATCGCCTCCGGCCGGTCCTTGTGGGCGATACCGTGGACCGGCACGCCGAAATCGCGGGACAGCGCGATCAGTTGCGGGTGCTCAATCCGGCACGGCGCGCACCAGGACGCGAAGAAATTGACGATCTGCGGCCGGCCGGCAAGGTCGGCCCGGGTCGGCGGCGGCCCGCGGCCCGGCATCGGCTCGATCCGGAAGTCGGGCACCGGCTGGTCGATCAGGGCCGAAGGCACGACGGTCCAGTCGCGCCCGATATAGAGGGCGGCACCGAGGCCGAGGGCGAGGCAGAGGAAGGCGATCAGCGGGATCCAATGACCGCCGATCCCGCGACTGGCGCCCGCGGCCATCAATCGCCCCCTCCGGCAGCCGCCGCCGGGACCGCGCCGGCGGGAGCCTCGACCGCGCGGGCGGCGGGCTTGGGCGCGCCCACCCGCAAGCGCCGGTCGGCGAGGGAGACGACACCGCCCAGGACCATCACCGCCGAGCCGATCCAGATCCACAAGACCAGCGGATGGTGGTAGAGGCGCACGACCCAGCGGCCCTGTTCGTCCGGCTCACCCAAAGCGGCGTAGAGGTCGTTCAAGGCGGTGGTGCGGATGCCGGCCTCCGTTGTGGTCATCGCCGCGATCGGGTACCAGCGCTTCTCCGGGGTGAGATGGCCCAGCACCTCCCCGTCGCGGGCGATCTCCAGGACCCCGCGCTCGGCCAGGTAGTTCGGCCCCTCGATACCCTGGGTCGCGGTCAGCGTGAGCTCATAGCCGGCGATCGACTGGCGGTCGCCGGGGACCATGACCGCAATCTCCTCGGTCGCCCAGACCGATGTCCCGACCATGCCGAGGACGGCGATCCCGGTGCCGGCATGGGCGATCACCGTGCCCCAGGCGGAACGCGGCAAGCCGGCCGCCCGGGCAATGACGGTGCCAAGGGGCGCGCGGCCAAGACCGGCGCGCAAGGCGAGATCGGTGAACGCCCCGCCGATCGCCCAGGCGCCGAAGGCGACGGCGACCAGGGCCATCACCGGCCGGATGCCCTGCATGTAGAGGCCGACCAGCAACGCTACGAAGGCGAGCACGCCCGCAACCTTCAGCCGGCCGAGAACGCCGGCGAGGTCGCCGCGCTTCCAGGCGAAGAGCGGACCGATGCCGATCAGGGCGATCAGCGGCAGCAGCAGGGGCAGGACCGTCGCGTTGAAATAGGGCGGGCCGACCGACACCGCCCCCAGCCCAAGGCCGTCGACCAGCAGCGGGTAGAGGGTGCCGAGAAGGACGGTCGCGGTCGCCGTCGCCAGCAGCAGGTTGTTGAGGAGGAGGGCGCCCTCCCGGCTGACCGGGGCGAAGGCCGCCCCGCCGGCCATCAGATGCGCGCGCCGGGCATAGAGGAAGAGCGCGCCGCCGGTCGCCGCCGCCAGGATCAAAAGGATCAGGAACCCGCGCTCGGGGTCGAGGGCGAAGGCATGGACCGAGGTCAAGACACCCGAGCGCACCAGGAAGGTGCCGAGCAGCGACAGGCTGAAGGTCATGATCGCAAGCAGGATGGTCCAGGACTTCAGCGCCCCGCGCTTTTCCGTCACGATCGCCGAATGGAGGAGTGCGGTGCCGAGCAGCCAAGGCATGAAGGACGCGTTTTCGACCGGGTCCCAGAACCACCAGCCGCCCCAGCCGAGCTCGTAGTAGGCCCACCAGGACCCGAGCGCGATGCCAATAGTCAGGAACACCCAGGCGATCGTGGTCCATGGGCGCGACCACCGCGCCCAAGCTGCATCAAGCTTGCCCCCGATGAGGGCCGCGATGGCAAAGGCAAAGGCGACCGAAAAGCCGACGTAGCCCATGTAGAGCATCGGCGGATGGATCGCGAGGCCGAAGTCCTGCAACAGCGGGTTTAAGTCTTGCCCGTCCGCCGGCATCGGAAAGTGTCGCGCGAACGGGTTGGACGTCAGCAGCATGAACAGCAGAAAGCCGATCGCGATCATGCCCTGCACCGAGATCACGCGCGCGACCATCGTCAGCGGCAGTTCCTTGCTGAAGGCGGCGACTGCCGCACCCCAGCCGGCCATCATCAGCGCCCAGAGCAACAGCGAGCCCTCGTGCGCACCCCAGACGGCGGAGACCTTGTAGACAGGTGGCAGCAGTGAGTTGGAGTTGCTGGCGACGTAGAGCACCGAGAAGTCGTCGGTCAGGAACGCCTGCACCAGGCAGGCGAACGAAATCGCGACCAGCGTGAGCTGCCCATAGGCCAGCGGTCGCGCCATCGTCATCCACGGGCGGTTACCCGACAACGAGCCGGCGAGCGGGAACGTTGACTGCACCACGGCGATGCAAAGCGCCAGGATCAGCGCGAAATGGCCGAGTTCCGGGATCATTGGACGCTGCCCCCCATGGCGGGCTTTATGGGGGCAGGGCGCTCTACGGTCTGCTGGATCACGCCATCGACCTGAGCGGTCTGCATCGTTGCGGCGACCTCCGGCGGGATGTATGACTCGTCGTGCTTGGCCAGCACCTCCTCGGCGTAGAACACGCCATCGCCGCTGATCCGGCCCTTGGCGACGACGCCCTGTCCTTCGCCGAACAGGTCCGGCAGGATGCCGGTGTAGCTGACCGGGACGATCGCGGCGTTGTCTGTGACATCGAAGCGCACGGTCAGCCCGTCCGGCTGGCGCTTCAGCGTGTCCGCGACCACCATGCCGCCGACCCGGAACACCGCGTCGCTCGGATGCTCGTTGGCCATGACCTGAGACGGGCTGAAGAAGTACGACAGGTTGCTCTGCAGCGCGCTCAGCGCCATCGCCGCGGCGGCGCCGACACCGACGATCGCGAGACCGACGAAGGCCAGTCGTTTTTGTCTTGCTTTCATGTGGAGGGGTCTCCGGGGGTGCGTTGGGGTGGTGCGGCGACCTTGCGCGG
>CAYNIS010000365.1:0-4078 GCA_964397055.1 uncultured Rhodospirillaceae bacterium
GCCGCACGATCAGCGTCGCCGACCTCGATCGGCGCGTCGCCCGCCTCGCCGGCGGCCTCCGGGCTCTTGGAATTGGCACCGATGCCCGCGTCGCCGTCCTGCTGCGCGTCTCGCCGCAGCTCTACACCGTGCTTCTGGCCCTGTTCCGGCTTGGCGCAACGGCGGTCTTCCCGGACCCGCAGTCGCCGCGCGAACGGATGGCCGACGCCTGCCGGCGGATGAAGCCGTCGGCCCTGATCGGCATGCCGGAGGCGCAATGGCTGCGCTGGGTCGACCCGGCGGTGAAGGCGATCCCGATCCAGGTCTGCACCCGGTGGTGGATGCCCTTCACCCGCCACCTGGCCGGCATCGACGGGGAACCGGCGCCCATCGCCCCGGTCACGCGGGACCACCCGGCGATGGTCACCTTCACCTCCGGCTCGACCGGCGCGCCCAAGGCGATCGCGCGCAGCCACGGCTTCCTCCAGGCCCAGCAGGCGGTGATCCGCCAAACACTTCTCGATCCGGCCCTTTCACCGGAGCCCGGGGCGGCGGCCCTCTCAGCCCTGCCGGTCTTCGGGCTTTCCTATCTGGCAGCGGGCATGACCGTGGTGATCCCGGCAGCCCAGGTGACCCGGCCAGAGAAGACCGATCCGGCCCCGCTGATCGCCCAGGTGAAGGAGGCCTCGGCCCGGCAGATCCTGGCGTCCCCGGCGCTGGCCGAACGCATCGCCGATGCCGCGCCCGGCAAGCGCGTCGCCCTCGCCTCCGTCCAGCGCATCTTCACCGGCGGCGGGCCGGTGTACCCGGCGCTTCTCGACAAGTTGAAGGCCGCCGCCCCTGAGGCGGAGCCGATCGCCGTCTACGGTTCGTCGGAGGCGGAGCCGATTGCAGAACTCGCCCAGTCGGCGCTGACGGAGGACCTGCGCGCGCGGATCAACGCGGGCGAGGGCCTGTGCGTCGGCCGGCCGATCGGTGCCATCGACCTTCGGATCCTGCCGGACAACGACGGCGCGCCCATCGCCGCGATGTCCGGTGATGAGTTCGAGGCCCTGGCGCTGCCGATCGGCACGCCGGGGGAGATCGTGGTGGCGGGCGACCATGTCCTGCCCGGCTATCTCGACGGTGTCGGCGACGAGACGACGAAGATCCGGGTTGGCGCGCGCGTCTGGCACCGGACAGGGGACGCCGGCCGCATCGATGCCGACGGGGTCCTCTGGCTGCTCGGCCGCTGTTCCGCCCGGCTCGATCTCAGGAACGGATGGGTGCGCTACCCGATGGCGCTGGAAACGGCGGCCCAGGCGCTGTTCCAGGATCGGCGGCTGGCAGCCTTGGCGCGCAACGGCCGCGCGGTCCTGGTGCTGGAGGGTGCAATGCCGGAGGAACTGGATGCCCATGCGCTGCGCGCCGTCGGCATCGACGAGGTCTCGGCCCTGCCCCGGCTGCCGATGGACCGCCGCCACAATTCCAAGATCGACTATCCGCGGCTTCGCGCCGTCTTCGAGGGCGGACCGGTCGAGACCCGCCCCCTCGACTGATCGACCTCAGCCGGCGCGGGCTTCGAGCGCTACCGGCTCGATCGCCGCGTCCTCGTCATCGACCAGCGGCTGGCGGCGGGGGGCCGCCGCGAGCGCCGGGGCCCGGTCACGGGCGCGACCGCCGCGCGTGCTGGCGACCTCGCCCTCCTCGGACGGCTTCGCCGGCGCATCGTCGAGGTTGGCATCCGCCGCCAGGCGCTTCGACGCCCCCTCGAACACGGCACCGCGGGCGATCTCCAGCTCCGAATGCTCGATGTCGCCGCTGACCCGGGCGGTCGCTGAAAGCATGACGTTGCGCGACCGGATGGCACCGACGACGCTGCCGTGAACGCGCACGGATTCGCTGGTGATGGCGCCGGCAACGGTGCCGCCCTCGCCGACGGTCAGGGAACCGCAGCGCACGTCGCCCTGGACCACGCCGTCGACCTGGACGTCGCCTTCGGTGCGCAGGTCACCGGTCACCGTCATGTCGGCACTGATGATCGAGGGAACGTTGCGTTTTTCCTCCCGGGCTTCCACCCGACGTGGCTCGGTCTTCGGTCGTGTATCAGCCTTTGCGAACATTGTCCCCTGCCCGAATGAAGCGGAGCGGGTCGACCGGCCGGTCCTGGATGCGCACCTCGTAGTGCAGATGCGGGCCTGTCGAGCGTCCGGAGTTGCCGAGCGTGCCGAGCACGGTCGATCGGTCGACGGTAGTCCCGACGGAAACCTTAATCGAGTCGAGATGACCGTAGCGAGTTGTAATGCCGAAGCCGTGGTCGATATCGACCACCCGGCCGTAACCGCCCTTCCAGCCGGCGAAAACGACGGTCCCGGGGGCGGTTGAATAGATCGACGCCCCGCGCCGGTCGGCGAAATCCACGCCGTGATGGGCGGCGCGCCGCTTGGTGAACGGGTCGGTGCGCACCCCGAAATGGCTGGTGACCCGGTAGGTTTCCATCGGCGAGGCAAAGGGCAGGTCGTCGAACAGCGCGCCCAGGCGGGCAGCCTCGGTCCGGCGGTCCTGCAACGCGACGATGGCGTCGACTAGGTCCTCCCCATAGAGGCCGAGGTCCGCCTGATCGATCGCGATCAGGGGGCCGCCGACGCCGCCCTGTTCCGCCTCGTCCTCCGCCATCATGGTTTCCGCCTCGATCCCGGTGTCGAGGAAGGCGCGGCGGATTGCGCGGATCTGGTCGTCGGTCTCGCGCTGGGCGTCGGAGACCAGGGTCTTCTGAAGATCGAGGAGAGCGGCGATGCGTTCGTCGCGGCGGCTGATCTCGGCCTGGAAACGGCTGCGCTCGCGCTGGAAGGCCGCGGCCTCGACCCGCATCCGCTCGACCGTTGCCTGGCTGAGAGCCAGGCTATCGCGGGTTTCGCCGAGGTCGGCCCGGGTGATGTCGAGGGCGTTCGCCGTGTCGCGGTAGGCGGTATCGGCCTCCGCGCGCGCCGATTCGGTTTCCGCCAGCAGGATCTCGAGGCTCTCGATCGACAGCTGGAAGCCCTCGATCCGCTCTTCGAGATGGGCGATCCGGCGCACGGCCTCGGCATGGTCGGCTTCGCGCCGGTTCGCGATCGCCACCGCCGAATCCCGTTCGACATCGGCCTCGGTCGCAATGCGCGCCTGTTCGGCCAGGTCGGTGCGCGCGACTTCGAGCTCCGTGGTCAACGTCGCCTTGGTGTCCTCCAGCCCGGCAATCCGGCTGCTGAGGGCATCCGCCCGGGTCATCAGCAGGGCATGGTCGCTGTTGAGGGCGGCATGCGCGTCATCCCGCGCGACGATCTCGGCATTCGCCGCCGCCAAAGCTGCCTCCAGCCTGCGATTCTCCGCCAGGAGGGCCTGCGACAGGGTGGATTCGGCCGACGCGTCGAGCTCGCGCGGCAGGACCGCCACCGCCTCGGGGGCGGCCATCAGCCTCACCACCATACGCTGGTAGCCGGCGACTTCCGACGCGGTCAGCGTCCAGCCGATCGACCCGATGAGTCCCCACAGCAGAAACACGCCGGCAACGGCGAGGCCGGCGACCTGATGCTGGCGCGTGACCGTAAAGGCATGGGTGCCGGTCTCGGCGCGCAGGAGGACCTGACGGTCCTGGATCCAATGCTCGATAAAGGCCCGCATTTTTCCCCCGCTGGCGCAATTCGCGACGTCAGCGGCACTCGCCCGAAGCGGCCTACCCTCGAAGGTCCCTCCTGGATCGGCCTTGCCTCACCCCGGGCGTGTCGCCGCCCTTGTCGTGGCCCCTTTTTGGGCGCCCCTTAACGATTGGCAGCGCATCATAGCGATTGCCCTTCGCTCGGCCAGACCCGACGCTCCACCGTGCGCGTCGGCCGACGCGGGTGTGCGCCCCCGCGGCATCTCAACCCGTGCCGTCAAGCAATTGGATTAACGCGAATAAGGGCGCGGGTTCGCGGTGGCTGTTGCCTAGTAGTCCCACTGAAAATTAATCCCGACGCGCCCGCTGGCGTCGGATCCGACGTCGCTTTCGACGGTGATGTTGGGGGTGAGGTCGATTTCGACCGTGACCCTTCCGGAATCGGCCCCGAATCCCTGGGCAGCCCCGACATAGACGCCATCGGCG
>CAYNIS010000366.1:0-3474 GCA_964397055.1 uncultured Rhodospirillaceae bacterium
GGCCACGCGCTTCCCGGCGGACATCCGCGCGACCAGCTGCGGCGCCATCTTTTCGGCATTGTGGTCGTGGTAGGCCAGCATCGGACAGGCGATGGCGAGGTGGCGTAGGAGCTTGCCCGTGACCCGCGTGTCCTCCGCCGCGATCACGTCGACCGACGCCAGGACCCGGGCCGCGCGCACGCTGATGTCGCCCAGATTGCCGATCGGCGTGGCGACGATGTGCAGACCGGGGTCGAGCGTTTGACGGGCCACGGCGTCCGAGAGCAAGGGATCGGTCGCTGCCGGGTCCGGTTTACCTTCAGGAGACGGCCCGTTAGGGTCGCGCCACATGGACACGCCGGGAGGGTGGTCGGGTGATGACGAACGCGGCATGGGCACGGGCCTTGAGCGGCATCGGAACGCTGTTCAGTGACATCCGCCTCACTGGCACTCGTTGGCCGTCGGGGGCAATGCTGGCGTTGCTGGCCGTTCTGGTCATGGCCGGCTGCACGCAGGCCGGTGGCCCCGGCGGGCCCGGTCCCAACACCAGCGCCACGCCCGGGCCGGCGCCGACCCGGCCGCAGCAGACCACGGCCCCGGGCTTCCAGCCTGCGGGGCCGGTCGGCCCGCAGCGCACCAACACGCCACCCGCCGCAGTTCAGCCAGGCGGAACCGCGGTTCTGACCCCGCAGCCGGCCCCGGGGACCCAGGCACCCGGCACCCAGCCGCAGGCGGCCGCCCAGATCCCGACGATCCGCGTCGGCCTGATCCTGCCGTTGTCCGGCCCGGCCGCCGATGTCGGCCAGGCGCTCCTCGAAGCCGCCCAGCTCGGCCTGTTCGAGCTCGACCCCGGCTATATCGAACTGGTGCTGGAGGATACCCAGGGGACCGCTCCCGGGGCCGTCCAGGCCGCCCAGAGCGTCATGGACCGCGGCGCGCAGATCATCATCGGCCCGTTGTTCTCCGCCTCCGTCCGGGCGGTCCAGCCGGTCGCCGCCCAGCGCGGCGTCAACCTGCTCGCCTTCTCAACGGATTGGGGGGCCGCCGGCGGCAACGTCTACATCATGGGCTTCCTGCCGTTCCGCCAGATCGCCCGCATCGTCGAGCACGCGCGCGGCCAGGGCCTCACCCGCTTCGGCGTCCTGGCGCCGGAAAGTGCTTATGGCGAGGCGGTGATCACCGCGTTCCAGCAGGAGATGGCGCGCACCGGCGGGCAGATCACGCGACTGGTGCGCTACCAGCCCGGAACACCGGATCTGACCCCGATCGTGCGCGAGTTCACCGAATTCGATGCGCGCGTGGCCGCACTCGAGGCCCGACGGGAGGCGCTGGCCGAACGCACCGATCCTGAAGCGCGGACCGAACGCGCCCAGCTGGAGGCCGCCAAGACCTCCGGCGCGCTGCCCTATGACGCGGTCCTGTTGCCGGATGGCGGGCAGACCCTGCGCAATGTCGCCAAGCTGTTTCCGTTCTTCGATGCCGGCCCGGACAAGGTCCAGCTGCTCGGCACCGGCCTGTGGGACGATCCCGAACTGGCGACCGAGCCGGCGCTGGTCGGCGGCTGGTACGCGGCCCCGCCGCTGACCACGCGCGCCCGGTTCGAACGGTCGTTCCAGGACGCCTATGGCCGGACCCCGCCGCGCATCGCCTCGCTCGCCTACGATGCCTCGACCCTGGTGGTGCAGCTCGCCGCGCGCGGCCTGCAGACCACCGGCCGGCCGGCCTTCGACCAGCCGTCGCTGACGGTGCCGCAGGGCTTCATCGGGGCCGACGGGTTGTTCCGGTTCCAGCCCAACGGCCTGATCGAACGCGGCCTCGCGGTCCTGGAGATGGGGCCGGACGGGCCGTTCCTGATCGGCACCGCCCCGGATCGCTTCGCGACATCCGGCGTCGGGAACTAGTTTGACGTCTGGCTCCCTCTGCCACAACGTCCCGAACCAAATGTTGACTTCGGAAACACCAACAGAAACACTATCTTGGCTAGCGAACGTCCCCTTCCGACACTTGGCCGGGGGCTCTCGTCAACAGGGTTGCGAGTAGCCGAAGCCAGCCGCTATTCCGGGTTCCAGATCGGGGACCGCCGAAGCAACCGCGCGAGGCCAGCCAACCCCACCTCGCCCAGGCGATCGAGGTAGCGGTTGCGATCGAAGGGCGGCGACAACAGCCGTTGCCGGACCTTGTCGATTTCTCGGGCACATGCTTCGGGATCCTCTTCGACGCGATCCATGAGGAAGGTATCCGGGCTGGCCGCATGGATCCCCAGCGGATTCAGCACCGATCCTGGGAAGTGTCTCAGGTTGCTGGTCACGATGACCGGGCATTCTCCGGCAATTGCAGCGGCCAGCACGTGGCGGTCCCCAGGGTCGGGCAGGCCCGGAAGACCCTTCGCGGCAACCATCCTGTCGATCACTGACGGGTCGATTCTGGCGCGTGGCAGGGCCGCTTCCATCATGGCGCGGGTGCGCGCCAAGCGCTGGCGGGAACGCATCGGGTCCTTCCGAAGAAGCGCCTCGATCCACTCCTCCTGAATGCGATCGGTCCAGCGAACCTCGATCAGGCGTGCGACTGCGAGCTGAAGGTGGATGTCGCGAAGGGGCGCTGAGAACAGGACATTGGCATCGAGTAGGGCCCTCACAGCCCGCCGTAGCCGAGTTCCTGATCCTGTGCGTCCTCGACAAGGGCGGCGAGTAGCCGTTCCCGTTCTTGCCGGAGGTTTGACGCCAGGGCCTCGATCTCGGCACGCCGAAACAGCTGCGAGTGTGTCCCCGCCGGTTCCAGGTCACCGCGTCGAACCAGGGCTTCAAGGTCATCCGGCCGGAGGTCGAGTGCCTCCAGGGTCTCATCAACGCTGATGAGGTCGCTTTCGTCGCTGGTTGCCAGGGAGACCGACATCGCTCTCCTCCAATCTCTCGCCTGATCGCAAGCCGAAGGCTATCACAACGCGGTGCGACTTGGCTGTTCCGCAATCAGATGCCCGAGCACCGCGCCCAGGCGCTGGCGGCCGGCCGCTGTCGCAGCCAGCCGGTCTGGGGTGCGGATCGTCAGGCCGTGGCGTTCCAGCCGGGCAAGCCCCGCCTGGTCGACCAGCGCATCGAACGGGCCGTCGCCCTCCGCCTCCAGCCGCGCGATCGAGACCCCCTCGACCGTGCGCAGGCCCATCATCAGCATCTCCGTGACCCGCTCCGAAGGGGCCACCTCCTGCCACGGGTGGCCGCCATGGCGGTCGGCGTCGACCCGATCCAGCCAGACCGCCGGCGCCCGGTGCGCCCGGGTTGCCACCTTGCGCCCGTCGACGGTCAGCCGGCCATGGGCGCCGGGGCCGACGCCGACATAGTCGCCGTAGCGCCAGTAGACGAGATTGTGGCGGCATTCCTCGCCGGGCTGCGCGTGGTTCGAGACCTCGTAGGCCGGAAGACCGGCGGTGCCGAGGGCGGCCTGGGTCGCCTCGTAGAGATCGGCCCCCAGGTCCTCGTCCGGGATCGCGATCTCCCCCGG
>CAYNIS010000366.1:3484-4078 GCA_964397055.1 uncultured Rhodospirillaceae bacterium
GGATCCCGAGCTCGCGGCAGGCCTGCATGACCCGGATCGCGATCTCCCCCCGGTGGTAGCGGGTGTGGAAGGCCGTCCCCTCCTCGATCGTCAGCTGGTAGAGGGAGAGGTGGCGCGTGCCGTGGTCGAGCGCCTGGGCCAGTTCCGCCTCCCAGGCGGCGACCGACTGGCCGGGGCGGGCATAGATCAGATCGAACGACACGCGCTCGAAATGGCGGTGGGCGAGGGCGACCGCCGACAGCGCCTCCGCGGCGGAGTGCTGGCGCCCGAGAAAGGCGAGGTCGGCATCGTTCAACGCCTGGATGCCCAGCGAAACCCGGTTGACCCCGGCGGCGGCGAGATCGGCGAAGTTGCCGGCCTCGACGGAGGTCGGGTTGGCCTCCAGCGTGATTTCCAGGTCATTGGCCACCGGCCAAAGGTCGCGGACCGCCTGGATCACCGCGTCCGCGGTCGCCGGCGCCATCAAGGAGGGCGTGCCGCCGCCGAAGAAGATCGAGCTGACGGGGCGCCCGGGCACGTGCTCGGCATGCCAGCGCAGGGCGGTGGTGAGGGCGTCACGCCAGCGGTCGTGATCGACCCGATCGACGACATGGC
>CAYNIS010000367.1:0-4067 GCA_964397055.1 uncultured Rhodospirillaceae bacterium
GCCGTGCGGGAATCCCAAAACCTCTACCTGAGTCAATTCGTCCACACGGCCTAGCAGGAATGCATATGCTTCCCCACCGTCTTTAAGCACCCGATTTATAGATTTAACCATGGCCTTTTCTTCAAAGAAGAAGGGGATGGGTGGCCATGTGCCCTTTGGCGCTTCTACAGCAAAGGGGCCTCGGGGGAGATCCTTTTCGCCATCGACGCAAACCCCACCCTCATCGAATATCCGACCATCAAACCATGAGAAGGACGCTTCTTTATTCTCGTTCGCAAGTCCGTTTCGGTCCTGAGCCCACCAAAATACCCAAACACCGCTTTCAAAAAACTTTCTGGATTTCTC
This sequence comes from uncultured Rhodospirillaceae bacterium, assembly GCA_964397055.1. Classification (GTDB taxonomy): domain Bacteria; phylum Pseudomonadota; class Alphaproteobacteria; order CAYNIS01; family CAYNIS01; genus CAYNIS01. The sequence continues at coordinate 346 of CAYNIS010000367.1, forward strand.
CAAACCAATGTTAGTACCTTCGATTATACCACCGTTCCTCACGAAATCCTCAACCTGTTCTACTTTGTCGTTTACGTTCCATTTAAGGCCTGGAGGATACCAACCGAAGAGGGGCGCCGACTCATCCACCGAGAAATCCTCGAATCGAACGACAGGAGTCCTTCTGCGTCGCGAAAGCCAAGCTGACTTTGCCTCTTTGATATGGTCATCGCTGATCGGGGTGGATTCCTCCCAGACAGAGTCAAAAAACGCCTCAATTTCTGAGGTTGTTTCCGTTAGAAATCCAGCTTCAACCAGACCGGCGACTTCGCTTGCTTCGTGACCCAGGCCGTTGGCCGAGACGTTCGCCGAGGCGACTACCGTTTCGTTTTGCCCGATGTAGAGTTTCGCGTGAAGGTTCTCCAGCTTCCTGATCTCAACTCCAGGCCGTTGCCTGATCGTCTCGACAACACATGGGTTCGACGATCCGCCGGCTAGATCGCAAATGATCCTGGCAGCTTCCTTCTTCGTGTCGATCCACTCATCGGCCCCCTTTCCCCAGTAGGCGACCATCAGCCTGGGCGAAGGCTCCTTCAGTACCTCACGTATCCGCTGCGACAGTGCATCTCCATGCAAGAAGGTCATCGGCCACTCCCAAAAGGTGAGAAGCACGTCTGGATGCCCGATTAAAGGGCGTGAAAACTTAAGACTTCCCTACTGGGTGGGCCCCCAATCCTTCCAACCAAAGACAAAGCCCCCGGTGCCGGCAGGCGCGGGGGGCCTTGAAACTGCGCGCTCTTGCGCGGTGCGATCGGGCGCTCAAGCGCCCTCTTGCACCAGCCGCTCGTAGGCGGGAAGGGTCAGGAACTCCTCGAACAGGTCCTGTTCGACGATCTGGCGCATCATCTCGCCCGCGTCGTTGAAACGACCCGCCTTGTAGGCGTTGTCGCCGACGCGCTCCTTCCACGCGTCGAGCTCCTCCGCGATGACCTGGTCGACCAGCGCGTTGTCGACCTTGCGCCCGTCGTCGAGCACGGCGTTGTGGTGCAGCCACTGCCAGACTTGCGCCCGGCTGATCTCCGCCGTCGCCGCGTCCTCCATCAGGTTGAACAGCGGCACGCAGCCGGTTCCGCGCAGCCACGCCTCGGTATAGCCGATGCCCACCGCCACGTTCTGGCGCAGGCCCGCCTCGGTCTTGGTCCCATCCGGCACGGCCAGGAGGTCGGCCGCGCTCACCGACACGTCCTCTCGCTTGCGGTCGATCTGGTTCGGCGTCGGCATGATGCGGTCGAAGATCTCGGTCACCATGCCGACCAGGCCCGGATGCGCGACCCAGGTGCCGTCGTGCCCGTCGGTCGCCTCCCGCTCCTTGTCGGCGGCGACGGCGCCCATCGCCTTGTCGTTGGCTTCCGGGTCGTTCTTGATCGGGATGAAGGCCGCCATGCCGCCCATCGCCGGGGCGTTCCGGCGGTGGCAGGTCTTGATGCACAACAGGCTGTAGGCGCGCATGAACGGGCTGGTCATGGTGACCTGGGCGCGGTCCGGCTGCACCGCCGTGGCGTCGGTGCGGAACTTCTTGATGACCGAGAAGATGTAGTCCCAGCGCCCGCAGTTGAGGCCGGCCGAGTGCTCGCGCAGTTCATAGAGGATCTCGTCCATCTCGAACGCCGCCAGGATGGTCTCGATCAGGACCGTGCCCTTGATCGTGCCGCGCGGCACGCCGAGCGTGTCCTGGGCGTGGCAGAAGATGTCGTTCCACAGCCGCGCCTCGAGATGGCTTTCCATCTTCGGCAGGTAGAAGTAGGGCGCGGTGCCGCGCGCCATCATCTCCTTCACGTTGTGGAAGAAGTAGAGGCCGAAGTCGAACAGCGACCCGGACATCGGCGCCCCGTCGACCAGGACATGGGCTTCCGGCAGGTGCCAGCCGCGCGGGCGCACCTTCAACACCGCCGGCTTCTCCCCCAGGGCATAGGACTTGCCCGACGTCGGGTCGGTGAAGGCGATGGTGCGGCGGTTGGCGTCGCGCAGGTTCAGCTGACCGTCCAGGCAGTTGGTCCAGGTCGGCGTCGACGAATCCTCGAAATCGGCCATGAACACCCGCGCCCCGGAATTCAGCGCGTTGATGATCATCTTGCGGTCGACCGGGCCGGTGATTTCGACCCGGCGATCCTGAAGGTCGGCCGGCAGCGGCGCGATCGTCCAGTCGCCCTCGCGGATATGCTGGGTTTCCGGCAGGAAGTCCGGCCGGTCGCCGGCATCCAGCCGCTTCTGCCGTTCCTGGCGCAGGGCGAGCAGGCGCAGCCGTTCCGGCCCGAAACGGCGTTCGAGATCGACGATGAAGGCAAGCGCCTCCGGGGTCAGGATTTCGTCGTAACCGGGGTTGGCGGCACCCTTGATCTCGACACCGGGCAGGGTTGGGAAGCTGGCCATGGCTGGGCGCTCCTTTGAGCATCAGGGTTAACGAATGGAGCTGTTGCGCTGCCGCATAGCACGCCCGCCGCCGGGATGAAACGGTCCGCGTCGCGGGGGCCTATCCGTCCGCAAGGTGCCGGGTCAGATCCATCGCGTCGTGCAGCACGCGGAGCAACCGCACTGTGCCGTCGGCGAGGATGGTGTAGAGCAACAGATGCCGCGGGCGTCGAACCTGTCGAAGGTCCAAAGGGATACGAGATAGGTCAAACCGGCGAAGGTCCGGTCGTTGGTCCAATGCCCGGGATCCCCGGCGCTCGGGATCGGCACGGATCATCTCGACGCCGACTTCTATCAACCTCTGATACCTGTCCGCAGCTTCCTTCCCGAAACGATCCTCGGACCAGGACAGCACCGAACCAACATCGATGCGAGCCGCCTGCGAGACCTCGATCCGGCGCCGCGATGCCGTCATTCAGCGGCGGATCCGGCTGGCTTGGCGAGGTCGGCTCTAACGGAACGCAGCCAGGCTCCGACATCCTCGACTACCTCGTAGCGGCCGGCCTCGAAATCCCGCAAGGCAACTCCCGCCGCTTCGATAAGGCGGGCGTCATCCGTCGCCACAGCCAGATCGTCGAGCGCGGCGTCGAGCGCCGTTGCCGCATCGGGAAAAAGCCCGCGGTCGACCAGGCGCTCCAGGATCGCCTGCTGTTCGGGGGTCAACGTGATCGGCTCGGCGGACATCGGCGGTCTCCTCGTTCCCGGACAGGCTACCCGGAATCGTCGGTCTCGGCACGCGCCAGCGGATGGTGGTTGGTCACCGTCTCGACCAGGCGGCGGCGCGCGACATGGGTATAGATCTGGGTCGTCGCGATGTCGGCATGGCCCAGCATCTCCTGCACCGCGCGCAGATCCGCCCCATGGTCGACCAGATGGGTCGCAAACGCGTGGCGCAGCACATGCGGGCTGACCCGGCGCGGGTCGATGCCGGCGTCGACCGCGCGCTCCTTCAACAGCTGGCCGACCCGCTGGCGGGTCAGGTGTCCGGCCCGCGCCGTGGGCGACGGGAACAGATGGCGGCGCTGCCGGTCGGTCCCGCGCCCGGTGAGGAAGGCACCGCGCACCCCGAGATAGGCGCGGATGGCGGCGCGCGCCGGCTCCGACAACGGCACCAGGCGTTCCTTGTCGCCCTTGCCGGTGACGATCAGGAAGGCCGGGTCGAGTTCGACCGCCGCCAGCGGCAGCGTCACCAGTTCCGACACGCGCAGGCCGGTGGCGTAGGTGAGTTCGATGAGACAGGCGAGGCGCAGCGCCTCCGGCTCGCCGGCGGCGAG
>CAYNIS010000368.1:0-4045 GCA_964397055.1 uncultured Rhodospirillaceae bacterium
CCCATTTCGGCGCGCCGGTGGTGCCGGAGGTCGGCAGGACGAGGGCGATGTCGCCCGACCCGCCGGGGCCGCTCGCGACGGGATCGAGGCCGGTGTCGCCGGCCAGCGTGACAGCACCGGCGCCGGACGTGGGATCGGCGGCGAGGGTCAGGACCGGCAGCGCCTGCTGGCGGCCGACACGCTCCGCGCTCGCCACGGCACGGCCGCTGGCGACGATCGCCGTCGCACCCACCGCGCGCAGGTACTGGGCGGCTTCCGGCACCGGCAGGGCCGGATCCAGCGGGGCGGCGATCGCATGGCTGGCAAGACCGAGGAAGCCGGTCGCGGCCTCCACGGTGCCGTCGGCGATCAGGGCCACGACATCGCCACGGCCGAGCCCGCGCCGGTTCAGGGCCGCCCCCAGCCGGTCGACGACCGACGAGAGTTGGGCGAAGGTGAGCGGCGGGCGTTCCGGGCCGATCAGCGCCGCATCGTCGCCGGCACCGATCCCGAGAAGCGCCGTCAGCGTATGTGCCATGGCCCTTTTCGCGCGTGACGGGTGATCTTGACGCCCTCGGAACTTGTGGCCCTGGGAAATTGAAGCCCGGGGAAAACGCCCTGGACCGCGCGCCTCCGTCAAGTTCTGTTGGCCGTTGCCGGCATTCCGCAGTCTCTGGACGTCGCTTCCGCACCGATGCGCAACCTCCTCTTCGCCGGCGGGCTGATCGCCGGGATCGCCATTGTCGTCGTCGCCGTCGTCATGACCGGGGCCGAGGAGGTGGGGGCCGCGGTCAGCCGCCTCGGCCCCGGGCTGGCACTCATGCCCCTGGCCTATCTCTGGTACCTGTGGCTGCTGGCCGTGGCCTGGCGCCCTTTGGTGCTGGAACACGCCGACCTTGCCCACCGCAAGCTGATGGAAGCGAGCTGGATCGGCCTTTCCGTCGGCACGCTCACACCGGCGGCGACCATCGGCGGGGAGATGGCGCGCGGCCGCATCGTCGCGTTGCAGGGCCTGACCCTGGCCCAGGCCAGCGGCAGCGTCGTCGTCGACCAGACCGCCCAGGCGATCAACCTCGTGGCCTGGGGCATGATCTCCGTCGCCCTGTTCCTGTCCTTCGGGCCGTCGGGTCCGGTGGCCCTCACTCTGGTCGCCGTCGCCGCCGGCCTTGGCGTGCTGATCGGCTGCTTCATCGCCCTACAGTTCATGCGGCTGTCCGCCCGCCGGAGGGAGGAGGAGCGGGACGCCGCGGCGGGGGAAGTGGTCAGCGGGGGTGATGTCCGCCCGGCCGGGCGCTGGTCCAAGGTCAAGGCGGAGGCGGTGGCGGTCGACCGGGTGGTGGCAGCGCTCTACCGCGATCGCGGCCGCCTCGTGCGGCTCTACCTCGTCCACTTCGTCAACCGCGGCATGATGGCCGTCGAAATCCTGATCGCCGCCTGGGTCATAGGCCTGCCGGTCGGCATCCTCGAGGCCCTGGTGATCCGCCACGTCTCCGGCCTCGTGCGCGGGGCGGCCTTCGTCCTGCCGGCCGGGCTCGGCGTGCAGGAACTCTCCTACCTCGCACTTGGCGGCCCGCTCGGCCTCGATCCGGAGGCGATGCTGGCCCTGTCGCTGGCCGTGCGCGCGCGCGAACTGATCGTCGGCGTCCCCGGGCTGATCGCCTGGCAGGGCTGGGAAGCACGCCGGCTCCGCGATCTCGCCGATCTCAGGCAGTCGGTAACCCGGGATCGGTGACCGCCGGTGGATGGCATCCATGCATCTTCCTGCCAATATGGGCAATCTGATGCACCGATGGCCGGACCCGACCGAGGAGGCTCCAGGATGGCTTACGACTACGACTACTTCGTCATGGGGGCCGGCTCCGGCGGTGTCCGTTCCGCGCGCATCGCCTCCCAGCATGGTGCCAGGGTCGGCATTGCCGAGGACACCCATCTCGGCGGGACCTGCGTCAATGTCGGTTGCGTGCCGAAGAAGCTCCTGGTCTATGCCGCCCACTACGGTCACGACTTCGTCGACAGCGCCGGCTATGGCTGGACCGTGGGGGACACCAGCTTCGACTGGTCCAGGCTGATCGAGAACAAGAACGCCGAGATCACCCGCCTCAACGGTATCTACCAGCGCCTTCTGGAGGGGGCGGGGGTCACCCTGCACAACGGCAGGGCCCGGCTGATCGACCGCCACACGATCGAGGTGACGGCGAAGGACGGCGCGACCCAGCGGGTGACCGCGGAAACGATCCTGGTCGCTGTCGGCGGCTGGCCGATGGTCCCGGACGTGCCGGGGGCGAAGGAACACGCCATCACGTCGAACGAGGCCTTCTATCTGCCGGAGCAGCCCAAGCACATTGTCATCGTCGGTGGCGGCTACATCGCGGTCGAGTTCGCCGGCATCTTCCACGGCATGGGCTCGAAGGTCTGCCAGATCTACCGCGGGCCGATGTTCCTGCGCGGCTTCGACGACGACATCCGCGAGGCGCTGGCGGAGGAGATGTCGACGCAAGGGATCGAGCTGAAGTTCCGGACGGAGGTCACGCGGATCGAGAAGGCGGCCGACTGCCTGATGGTCCATATGTCGGACGGCTGGCATCTGGAATGCGACGCGGTCATGTACGCGACCGGTCGCAGGCCGCGCACCATCGGCATCGGCCTGGAGGAGGTCGGCGTCCAGATGGACAAGGGCGGGGCAATCAAGGTCGGCGACGATTACCGCACCAGCGTCGACAACATCTTCGCGATCGGCGACGTCACCAACCGGGTCAACCTGACCCCGGTCGCCATCGCCGAGGGCCATGCGCTCGCCGACACGCTGTTCGGCAACCGGCCGCGCGGCGTCTCCTACGACAACATCGCGACCGCCGTCTTCTCCAACCCCAATATCGGCACGGTCGGCCTGACCGAGGCGGAGGCGCGGAAGCTCGGCCAGCCGCTCGACATCTACAAGACCCGGTTCCGGCCGATGAAGGCCATCCTGGCCGGCCGCCAGGAGCATTCGACGATGAAGCTGGTGGTCGACCGGGCGAGCCAGCGGGTGCTGGGCTGCCACATGCTCGGCCCCGAGGCCGGGGAGATCATGCAGTCGCTCGCCATCGCCCTCAATTGCGGGGCGACCAAGGCCGATTTCGACCGTACCATCGGCATCCACCCGACCGCGGCGGAGGAGTTCGTGACCATGCGCACCCCGGTCCCGGACGAGGAAGCGCAGGCCGCGGAGTGACGGGCCGCGGAGTGACGGGCCGCGGAGTGACGGGCCGCGCGGTTGCTCACGGGCCGGGCGGCGGGCAGGTGCCGAGCCAGTCCGGCTGGCTGTGCAGGATCAGGATCGCGACGATCACGGTCAGATAGGCGGGCAGGACGCAGCACATCAGACGCCCGGCGCTGTAGAGGACGGACGCCGCCATCCCCTCCGCCATCGCGGACCGGCGGGCGAGCTTCGCCTGCAGGATCATCGCGACCATCGCGAAGGCGGCGGCGATATAGGCGTAGTTCGCCATCTGCATGACGTCGAGCAGGCCGAACCAAGGGTGCGACGGCGCCGGAACCCCCGTGAAATAGGCGAAGGCGAAAAGGTCCGGCACGAAGTCCGGCGTCGGTCCCGGGCACATCCGGCCGAGCCCGCCCAGGGCCCAGCCGATGGGTCTCGCCATGTATTCGAACGCCAGCCACGCCGTCTGGCTCCTCAGAGTGCCGCTTTCCAGGCCCGCGCGCAGCGCCATATAGGGCACTGATGCGATCATGATCGCGGCACTCGCCGGCAGGCAGACCCGGTGCAGGGTCCGGGCGGCTCGCACCAGGGTGCTGAGCGGCGGTCGGTCGAGGTCCACCTCCGCATAGAGCGGGTGGCGTTCGGCCCGGAACAGCATGCGCGCGACCAGCGGCGGCAGCAGGTAGAAGCTGTAGAGGGCCGCGATCTCTGCCGGGCCCCATTGCCAAGTCGGCCGGACCAGATCGAATTCCGCCCCGTCGAGCAAGCCGGCCAGCAGCGTCAGGCCGGCGATCCCGGTCAGCGACCAGAGCGTTGCCTCCGCCACCTGCAGCCAGGAAAGACCCCGGCGCGGGCGTGGCCGTGACC
>CAYNIS010000369.1:0-4036 GCA_964397055.1 uncultured Rhodospirillaceae bacterium
ATCGGCAATCGCTATACCCAATGCGGCCGATATGGAGGTAGAAGAATGACCTCCGCTAAAGGCATCATAAATACTTTCCGACATACGCGGAAAACCACTTATGCCCCTATATTTACGATTGGTATGAAATATGTTTTTTCGTCCTGTTAAAATTTTATGTGCATATGCCTGATGACCTACATCCCATATTATTTGGTCTTCAGGTGTATCAAACACATAGTGAAGCGCAACAGTTAGTTCAACCACGCCAAGACTCGCAGCCCTCGGTGTAGAGCTTGAAGAAGTGGATGAGCGCTTCCATCGACTTCTTCATCTCGGCGCGCTTGGGCGGGGCGACCTTGTTGTCGTCGACCTTGACCGGCCCCTCCGGCATGTCCTTCAGGCATTGGCGCATCAGGCGGGTGGCCTGGCGCATCTCCTCCATGCGGATCAGGTAGCGCGCATAGCAGTCGCCGGTGGTGCCGACCGGAATGTCGAAATCGAGCCGGTCGTAGACATCGTAGGGCTGGGTCTTGCGCAGGTCCCAATTGATGTTGGAGCCGCGCAGCATCGGGCCGGAGAAGCCCCAGTCGAGCGCGTCCTCGGCACTCACCACGCCGATGTCGACGGTGCGCTGCTTGAAGATACGGTTCTCGGTCAGGAGGTTCTCGAAGTCGTCGACGAATTTCGGGAAGCTCTCCGTGTACTCCCAGATGTCGTCGGCGAGGCCCGCCGGCATGTCCTGGTGGACACCGCCGGGGCGGAAGTAGTTGGCGTGCAGCCGCGCCCCGCAGACCCGGTCGTAGAATTCCATCAGCTTCTCACGCTCCTCGAACCCCCAGAGGATCGGCGACAGCGCGCCGACATCGAGGGCGAAGGTGGTGATGTTCATGATGTGGTTGAGGATGCGCGTGATTTCCGAGAACAGGACCCGGATGTACTGCGCACGCAGCGGCGGGGTGATGTCGAGGAGCTTCTCCACGGCGAGCGCGAAGGCGTGCTCCTGGTTCATCGGAGAGACGTAGTCGAGGCGGTCGAAATAAGGGATCGCCTGAAGGTAGGTCTTGTACTCGATCAGCTTCTCGGTGCCCCGATGAAGCAGGCCGATATGCGGGTCGATCCGTTCGACCACCTCCCCGTCCATTTCCATGACCAGCCTCAACACCCCGTGTGCCGCCGGGTGCTGCGGGCCGAAATTCATGGTGAACGGCTTGATCTCTAGGTCCTTGGGCTCAGCAGTCGTCGCCATGGCCTTACCGGGTGCTTCCAAAAACAGGGGCGAGCGGGACGGCGCCTGGGGCCGTTCCCGGTTCAAGCGTGCGGCGGCTTCACCGCCTTTTCGTCGCCGGGCAACTGGATCGAGGTCATGCCCTCCCACGGGCTCGTGTACTCGAACCGCCGGAAATCCTGGGTCAGCGTCACCGGCTCGTAGACGACGCGCTTCTGTGCTTCGTCATAGCGCAGCTCGACGAAACCGGTCAGCGGGAAGTCCTTGCGCAGCGGATGCCCCTCGAACCCGTAGTCGGTCAGGATGCGCCGCAGGTCCGGGTGATCGGCGAAAAACACGCCGTAGAGGTCCCAGACCTCCCGCTCGAACCAGTTGGCCGCCGGGAACAGGCTGGCGACCGAGGGCACGGCGGTGTCCTCGTCGGCGGTGATGATCACCCGGGCGCGCTGGTTATGGGCGACGGACAGAAGGTTGTAGACGATGTCGAAACGCAGCTCGCGTTCCGGAAAGTCGACCCCGCAAATGTCGATCAACTGATCGAAGCGGCAATCCGGATCGGACTTGAGGAAGCCGATGAGCTTGGCGATGCCGTTGGTGACCGCGTGGATCACCAGTTCGCCGGAGCGTTCGACCTCGGCCCGTCCGACCACCGCGTCGAGCGACTTGGCCACGTGCTCGCTCAACGCCGTCAGGGTCATCGTCGCCATGTCGTCAGAGCCCTTCAGGTGCCGAGGATCAGCGGCTGATGCGGCGGTTCTCCCGCCGGATCTTCCGCTGTAGCTGCATGATGCCGTAGACCAGCGCCTCCGCCGTGGGCGGGCAGCCGGGGACGTAGATGTCGACGGGCACGATCCGGTCACAGCCGCGCACCACCGAATAGGAATAGTGGTAGTAGCCGCCGCCGTTGGCGCAGGAGCCCATGGAGATGACCCAGCGCGGCTCCGGCATCTGGTCGTAGACCTTGCGCAGGGCCGGCGCCATCTTGTTGCACAGGGTCCCGGCCACGATCATGACGTCGGACTGGCGCGGGCTCGGTCGCGGGAAGATGCCGAACCGGTCGAGATCGTAGCGCGGCATATAGCTATGCATCATCTCCACGGCACAGCAGGCGAGGCCGAATGTCATCGGCCACATCGACCCGGTGCGCGCCCATTCGACCAGGCGATCGAACTGCGCCAGAAGGTAGCCCTTCTCCGCCAGCTCCTCGGCCAGCGGCTCGAACTTGCCGGGACCCGGCTCGCCGCTGGTCAGCGGCATCCGGTCGTCGATCGAAGCCGGGTTCACTCCCATTCCAGGGCCCCTTTTTTCCACTCGTAGAGGAAGCCGACGGTCAGCACGCCGAGGAAGACCATCATCGACCAGAAACCGTACGACCCGATCGCTCCAAGGGAAATGGCCCAGGGGAACAGGAAAGCAACTTCAAGGTCGAAGATGATGAACAGGATGGCGACGAGGTAGAATCGAACATCGTATTTCGACCGGCTGTCGGAGAACGCTTCGAAGCCGCATTCGTAGGCCGAATTCTTCTCGCTGTCCGGGTTCTGCTTCGCCAACAGGAAGGACGCAGCGATCATCGCCCCGGAAATGACGGTCGCGATCAGAAGGAAGACCGCGATCGGCAGGTATTCGACCAGGAGTGTTTCGTCGGCCACCTCTTGCCCCTCCTCATGACGCGTCGTCAGCGACCTGCCCGCGCAACCAGCGAACTGGCACCGCGACGGCACTCGCCCAGGCGGCTGCGACAGCATGACGATCCGTGTCTGAGCCGCAGCCGGAAAACAGCCACCTGTCATAGCCCAGGCCCGCGCGCCCACTCAACAGCGACGACGCTTCCGACATGGCTCGCAGACCCGCGGGGCACGGCGACAGATCGGCGCGGGGCATGAAAAAACCCACGGACCGGACGGCCGTGGGCTCCACACGACAAGGACTGGCGCGAGCGACGGGACTTGAACCCGCGACCTCCGGCGTGACAGGCCGGCACTCTAACCAACTGAGCTACGCCCGCAGTCGATCCGTTAGCCGCTGATATTGTGCGCCGGACGCATCCATGTCAAGCACGACCTGCCCTGCCCGTCAGCGCAACCGCTCGAGCGTCAAGCTGAGGGGGGCTTCATCGTCGTTGGAAGCCATCAACACCGTGGTGAATGTGAGCGTCGGCGCGGCACTTGCGATCGCCCAGATCTCGCCTCCGAAGACGGGAGCAGCCCCCACTCTTCGCTCCTGGATGGACCGATCGACAATGAGGGCCATGGGAATATGGACGATCTCGTCCTCGTAGTTGAAGTCCAGGGACAGGGTCGAACTGCCGTCTCGCACCTCCCGAAGCTCGAAGCGGCCACCCAGGATATCCACGTCGCGCACGAACCGCGCAGGCCGGCCGTGGACGGTCATATCGACTGTGACGCGCCAGCGGCCGTCGAACGCGAGGTTCGACCTCGGCTCGGGCGGGATCGGCGGGGCCTGCTGCGGCACGGCCGCGACCTGGGGTACTGGCAGGCCCTGCCCGCCTGCAAGATAGACATCCGCGGTCAGCGAGGAGCTGTCCCAGGGCACCTGACGTTCGTTGGTTGTCCGGATGACGTCATTGCGCACCCGCGTCATCAGTTGGCGGATTTCCAGACCGGGCGTCCGCACATGACGCAGGATCGCCTCGGTGAACAGGCTGTTCCGGGGCCCGACCCGTCGAGGGCGACGTTGTTGGGCTGGGTCGCGTAGGCGATCAGCGTGCCGACGCCGGCCTGGGTCTGGGCAAGGCCGGTCCCGAGGGCCGTCGACCGGCTGGCGCCCATCGAGCGGGCGAGGTTCCGCTGCAGGGGGTTGTCGCGG
>CAYNIS010000370.1:0-1515 GCA_964397055.1 uncultured Rhodospirillaceae bacterium
TGCGGGAGGATGCGGAGCGGCAATGGGATTCGCTGATGGCCTATGACACCAAGCTCTTCGACCAGGCGGAGGTCGATGCGCGGATCGCGGCTCGCAAGGCCGCGGCCGAATAGAACCGGCTGGTGCCGGCCGCGCGCCTGGTGTCTGATCCCTCCCTAATATGACGGTCGAAGGGCCGCGCGGTTGGGGAGGGAAAGATGCACGACTATGTCGTCGTCGGGTCCGGCGCCGGTGGCGCTGTCGTTGCCGGCAGGTTGGTCGAGGCGGGCGCCTCCGTCCTTTTGCTGGAGGCCGGCGGGCTGGACTCGGACCCGCGGCTGAAGGTGCCGGGCCTGTGGTCCAGCCTGCTCGAAAGCGCCCACGACTGGGGCTACAAAACGGTACCCCAGGGCGAACTCGCCGGGCGCCGCCTGCTCGCCACCCGGGGCCGCGTGGTCGGCGGGTCGACCAGCATCAACGCCATGATCTACATCCGCGGACCGGCGATCGACTATGACCTGTGGGCCGCGGCCGGCTGCCATGGCTGGGGCTATCGCGACGTCCTGCCCTACTTCATCCGGGCCGAAAGCAATGCCCGGATCACCGATCAGTACCATGGCACCTCCGGGCCGATCCGGGTGACCGACACCCCGACCCACCCGCTGACCGACCGCTTCCTGGCTGCGGCAAAGGCCGTCGGCCATGCCCCGATCGACGACTTCAACCAGCCAAATGCCCACGGCGTCGGCATCTATCAGCGCACCGTCGGGGAGCGGCACCGGTCGAGCACGGCCCGCGGCTATCTCGACCGCCATGCCGGGGCGCCGGGCCTCACCCTTGTCACCCACGCGACCGCGACGCGGCTTCTGATCGAGAAGGGCCGGGCGACCGGGGTCGCCTTTCTCAAGGCGGGCGTGCTGGAGACGGCGCACGCCGCGCAGGAAGTGATCGTCGCCTGCGGGCCGGTCAACACGCCGCAGCTTCTGATGCTGTCCGGGATCGGCCCTGCCGGCCAACTGCTGAGCCACGGCATCGACGTCGCCCTCGACCTGCCGGGGGTGGGAGAGAACCTGCAGGATCACCTGGGCGTGCCCTGCCGCTACGAGATCGGGAAGGACGCCAACCTGTTCGGGGCCAAGGCCGACGACCTCGCGCGGTGGACGGCGGAGTATCTCGACACCGGCGCAGGCCCGCTGGCCTCCCAGAACATCGAGGGCGGGATCGCCGCCAATGTCGCGAGCGAGGGGCCATGGCCGGACATCCAGGCCTATTTCATCCCGTCCTTCGGCGGCGACCATGGCGAGGGCGGCGCGCCGCCGGTCGCCGGCATCGCGTTGTCGATGTTCCAGATGCGGCCGAGGAGCCGGGGTCGGGTGACGCTTGCCTCCGCCGACCCGTTGCAGAAGCCGCTGATCGATCCCGCCTACCTGACCGACCCGGAGGACGTGCGCGTGACCCTCGCCGGGGTCAAGGCGATGCGCAAGATCGCGCGGACAGCCCCGCTTGCCGACATCGTCGTGCGCGAGCACCGGCCGG
>CAYNIS010000370.1:1525-3987 GCA_964397055.1 uncultured Rhodospirillaceae bacterium
TGCGGCGAGCGACGCCACGCTTCTGGACCGCATCCGGCGGATGGGGGTGACCGGCTGGCACCTGACCTGCACCGCGAAGATGGGCACCGACGAGATGTCCGTCGTCGATCCGCGCCTGCGCGTCCACGGCATCGAGCGGCTGCGCGTCGTCGACAGCGCGGTCATGCCGAACGTCACCAGCGGCAACACCAACGCGCCCACCATCATGATCGGGGAGAAGGGCGCTCAGATGATCCTGGAGGATGCCGCGGCATGAGGCTTGCTGCGGACCCACGGCAATCACGTCGAACCGAAGGAGACCGGTCGGATGGATTTCGATACCGAGGCGATGGAACCGCGCGATGCCTACAAGCTGGCCATCGCCCTCGTCGTGCCGCGCCCGATCGCCCTCGTCACCACCCGGGCGGAGGACGGCACGTTGAACGCCGCCCCGTTCAGCTTCTTCAACCTCCTCGGCTATGACCCGTTGATCGTGGCCTTGGGTATCGAGCCCCGGCCGGAACACGGTCACAAGGACACCGCGACCAACATCCGCGCGGCGGAGGAGTTCACGGTCAATCTCGTGAGCCGGGAAATCGCGGAGAAGATGAACCTGTGCGCGATCGACTTTCCGCCGGACGTCGATGAGATCACCACGGCCGGCTTCACCACCGCCCCGTGCCACAAGGTGAAGGCCCCGCGCCTCGCCGAGAGCCCGGTGGCGCTGGAGTGCAAGAAGTTCGTGACCCTGGAGGTGTCGAAGGGGCGGCACCTGGCGATCGGCCGCGTCGTCCAGATCCATGTCCGCGACGATGTCATGGCGGACCCGGAACGCCTCTACGTCGACAGTGCCAGCCTCGACACCATCGGCCGCCTGGGCGGGCCCGCCTATTCAACCATCCGCGACCGCTTCGACCTGCCGCGGGTGACCCTGGAGGAGTGGGAAGCGCGCGCCAAGGTCGCAGAGTAGTTCAGCGCTCGTCCTCCGGGATCAGATCGGTGACCAGATCGCGGATCAACAGCTTGTTGGACAGTGGGGCGACGGTCATCTCCCGCGGCTCCAGCTTGGTCGTGCAGGCATAGACGACCTGGCCGTCGACCTCGACCATGCATTCCTTGCAGGCGTTGGCGCTGAGGCAGGCATAGCGGATCGCCAGCGACGGGTCGGTCGTGGCACGCACCCGGCGCAGCGCGTCGAGCACGCTTTCGCCCGGCGCATAGTCCACCGTGTACTCTTGCGTGCGGGGCTCCTCGCCGGCGGCCCCCCGCTGCACACGCAGGATCGCGGTCTCTCTGCTCATGCGGCGTCCCCCAGCCGGTTGACCCGGTGCCGGTCGATCAGCATGCCCGGGCCGATGCCACGCACCTCCTGGTTGACCTCCCAGCCGGGGTCCATGTCCGGGTGATCCTCGCGCTGGTGGGCGCCGCGGCTCTCGGTCCGGGCAAGAGCCGCACCCGTGATCGCGCGCGCCACGGTCAGCATGGTGTTGAGGTCGTACCAGTCGCGAAGGCCCAGGTCGTAGGCACCGTTGTCCGGCACCCCCATCCGCCGGGCGACGTCGTCCAGGGTTTGGAGGGTCGCGAGAGCCCGGGTCAGGCCGTCAGCCGTGCGAAGGGGGCCGACGTCGAGCCACATGGCCGCCTGGAGGCTCTGGATCGCCTCCGCCGCGGTCGGCAGGTCGACCGGGCCCGGACGGCCCCTCAGGGCACGCAGCCGGTCGAGCGGGCCGACCGCAGCACGTCGGGCCGCGGCCGGGTGCGCCCCGTCGATGCCGGCGTCGACAGCCGCCTCACGGCCCGCCACAGCGCCGAACACCAGCGCCTCCGTCACCGCGTTGCCGGACAGCCGGTTGGCGCCGTTGGCACCGCCGGCCGCTTCCCCCGCCGCGTAGAGCCCGGGCATCGCCGTGCGCATCGACGGGTCCACGCGCACGCCGCCCATGTGGTAGTGGGCGATGGGGGCGACCTCGACCCCGTCCCGGGTCAGATCGATGCCGTTCTTCGCCAGCCGGTCGATGACGCCGCCGAAGGCCGCCTTCAGCTCTTCCGCTGACAGATGGGCGAAGGAGAGCCAGGCACCACCGGCCGGCGAGCCGCGGCCGGCCGCGACCTCCTTCACGATGGCATAGGTCGCAAGGTCCCGGGTCGCCCGGTACTTGCCGCCATCCTCCCCGCCGTAGCGCTCGATGAAGTCCTCGCCCAGGCCGTTGGTCAGCCGCCCGCCCAGCTTGTAGCGGAACGGGTCCCACATGATCGGGTCCATGCCGATCAGGCGCGGTGCCAGATGGCCGATCGGGAAGAACTGCACGAACTCCATGTCGACCAGTGAGGCCCCGGCAGCCAGCGCCAGCGCGAAGGCGTCGCCCGACATGTGGTCGGAGGCGCTGTTGCGCCGGTAGAGGCGGGTCAGCCCGCCGGTCGCCAGGATCGTCGCCCCGGCCGCGATGACCAGCGGCTGGCCTGTCGCGAGGCGCCAGCCGGCC
>CAYNIS010000371.1:0-3980 GCA_964397055.1 uncultured Rhodospirillaceae bacterium
TGTTCGTTGGCTTGCGGATCAAGCTCGCCCAGCTGACGGCCGAGGCGGTCGGCCCGGGCCGCGAACCCCTCGTCGGCAAGGTGCTGGACCAGGGCCTCGACCGCCGGAAAGCCGAGATCGCCGGCGGCGATGCGGCGGTTCACCTCCAGCGCGAGGCGAAGGGCGGGGTTGGCGAACGGGTCGGCCTCGGCATCCGCGCGGAACCGGGCCAGCGTTGCCTCCAGATCGGCCTTGAGGGCCGAGAGGTCGAGATCGACCGGCTCCGGAAACAGCCGTTCCTGGGGTGCCAGCGCGGCAGGCGCGGCCGGCGCTGAAGGAACGTCGGCGGCCGTGGCCAGGGGTCGCGCGTCCGGCACCAGCGCCTCGGTCATCGCCGCCGTCTCCTCCTCGATGATTGAGAGTTGGCGACGATGACGAAAGCGCGGCGGGCCCGTCAACCACACCGGCGCCCGAGGTGCGGAATGGCTGACGCGCGCCCCCGGTGTCGGGCAAGGTTGCGGGAGACCACCTTGACCGAAAAGGGCGATGCCATGATCCGCGTCCATCACCTCAACAACTCGCGCTCGCAGCGCGTCCTGTGGATGCTGGAGGAACTCGAAGCCCCCTACGAGATCGTCCACTACGAGCGCGACGCGACGACCAACCTCGCCCCGCCGGAGTTGAAGGCGATCCACCCGCTCGGCAAGTCGCCGGTGATCGAGGACTCTGAGATCGAAGGCCGTGAGGTCGAGGAGCCGGGCGCCATCATCGCCGAGACCGGGGCGATCATCGAGTACCTGGCGGAAAAGTTCGGCCGCTTCCTGCCGGAACGCGGCTCGCAAGCCTATCGCCAGGCGATCTACTGGCTGCATTTCGGCGAGGGCACGGCGATGCTGCCCGTGCTGCTGAAACTCTACCTGTCGCGCATCGACACCACGGCGTGTGCCGCGGTGATGGCGCGCGCGGACGAACAGATGGCGACCCAGATCGCCTATCTGGAGGCCGAGATGGCGGGCAAGGCGTTCTTCGTCGGCGATGAGCTCACCGTCGCCGACTTCATGATGAGCTTCCCGGTGGAGGCGATGGTGCTGCGCGGCGGCCTCGGCCCCGATCAGCCCAACCTGTGGGGCTATGTCCGGCGCATCCAGGCGCGCCCGGCCTATGTCCGCGGGATCGAGAAGGGCGGCCCCTACCGCTTCCAGCTGCCGTCCGACTGAGGGCCATGCGGGCCGCCGGCGCGCGGCCGACCGATCATGCGGCCTTGGGCTTCCGGCTCTCGCGGTAGACGATATAGAGCCCCGCCGCGATGACCAGCGGCGAGCCCGTGATCACTTCCCAGCTCGGCAGCTCGGCGAAGACGACATAGCCGATCACCGTCGCCCACAGGATCTGGGCGTAGGAGAACGGGCTGACCACGGCGGCCGGCGCGTTCCGGTGCGCCATCGCGACCAGATAGTGCCCGGTGCCGCCGATGAAGCCGGTCGTCGCCAAGAGGAACAGGTGGAACGGCGGGACCGGGCGCCACAGGTCGAGGGGGGCCGCCTCCGGGTAGGCGATCGCCCAGCCGATCGGCACCAGAACGCAGCCGAGCCCGGCAACCACGCAGGCCAGCAGCGTGAAGTAGAAGGTGATCGCGATCGGGCTTTCGGTCGGCGTCAGCTTGCGCACGACGATCAGCGACAGGGCGTAGATGAAGGCGGCCGTGACACCGACCAGGGAGCCGGCATTGGCGACGATGTCGGCCGACGGGTTGACCATGATGATCACCCCGATGAAGCCGACGATCACCGCCCCCCAGCGGTGGATGCCGACGGTTTCCCCGAGCAGCACGACGGAGAGCGCGGTCAGGAACAACGGCCCGGAGAAGGTCAGCGCGGTCGCATCCGGCAGCGGCAGAAGCGACAACGACCAGAACATCATCAGGAGGTTGCCGACCCCGAGGAGGGAGCGCAGGAAGTGCATGCCCGGCCGGCGGGTCATCAACAGGCCCGGCCCGCCGTTGAGGTAGACCAGGATCACCAGCGGCAGGAGCCCGAACAGGTTGCGGAAAAAGGCGACCTGCACGACGGAGTATTGGCCGACCATCTGCTTGATGATCGCGTTCATGATCGCGAACAGGACGATCGAGAGCGAGATGTAGGCGATGCCGACGAGCACGCGCGGCGGTGCCGGGACCGCCGGTGCGGGAGCCGAATCGGAAGCAGTTGCGGTGGTCATGGTGAGCGCATGCTGATGCGGTTTCATCGGGCATGCAAGGGCGGCGCTGACCGACCGGGCGGTAAGCGCCTCTGGCGGGGACCGTCGGCCATGCCCCGGAGCAATCCCTTCAGTAGGCGCGATCCCTTCAGTAGGGCACGCGCACGGTGAAGGCGCCGTCGACGGTCAGGTTGGCACCGGTGGTGAAGCTCGACCGCGGGCTCGCCAGGAACACGATCGCGCTCGCGATCTCTTCCGGCGTTGCCATGCGTCCGGTCGGGTTCTTGGCGAGCGCCCCCTCGAACATCTGCGGCATGTTCTCTTCGATCGTGTTCCAGATGCCGCCCTCGAAATAGACGGTGCCGGGGGAGACGACGTTGATCCGGACCCCGCGCCGGGCAAGCGCGTTGGCCTGTGCCTTGACATAGGGGAGGAGGGCGGCCTTCACCGAGCGGTAGGGCTGGACGCTGGTCGCTTCCATGGTCGAGATCGTGCCGACGACCACGATCCCGGCATCGTCGGTGCCGTCCATGTGGGGCAGAGCCGCCTCGACCGTGTTGATGGTGCCCATGAGGTCGACCTCGATCGAGCGGCGCCAGGTATCGGGCTCGTTGGTCACGCCGAGGGCCGAGACATTGGCGACCAGGATGTCGAGACCGCCGAGGCTGGCCGCCGTCGCGTCGATCCAGGCCTTCAGGGCCGCCGGGTCGGCGACGTCGACCGCCCCGCCGATGGCGGTGATGCCGCGCCCGGCGAGGTTGGCGCGCGTCTCCTCCACCTGGTCGGGGTTGCGGGCACAGAAGCCGACATGGCAGCCCTCGTCGGCGAGGAGTTCGACCGTGGCCCGGCCGATGCCGCGGGTGCCGCCGGTGACGATGGCCTTCCGGCCGGCGAGCTTGAGGTCCATCGGGAAGCCTTTCCGGTCTGCGGGGGGATCAGGCGAAGAGATCGGCCAGGTACGGCGTCAGGAAACGGTTTTCGGGGTCGAGGTCGCGGCGCAGGGCGACGAAATCCTTGTAACGGGGATAGAGGGCGGCAAGCTCCTCCCGCGTCAGGCTGTGCAGCTTGCCCCAATGCGGGCGACCGCCGGCGGCGCGGAACACGGCCTCGGCCTCCGCGAAGAAGTCCTCGTGGGGCTTCTCGACCTCCTGGTGGATGGAAATGGTGACCACGTCGCGCTCTTGCGCGGGCGACAGCCACAGCGGGTCGGAGGCGAGATTGCGGAATTCGACCGGCATGCGAACGTCGGGATAGCGCGTCTGCATCAGGGTGCGGATGGCGCGGAAGACGTCCGGCCCGACCGCGCGCGGCACCGCGTATTCCATCTCGACGAAGCGGCGGGTCCGCTCCGACGGGAACACCTTGTAGCTGAAATCGACATACTGGCCGGGCGTGCCGGTCATCGGCGCCGGGTCTGCCGTCGTCGGGCTCAGCGTCTTGGCGTGGCAGAGATCGTCTTCGGGATACCAGAAGAACTCGAAATGGCGGTTGCGCGAGCCGAACTCGTCGATCCGGGCAAGACAGCCGTCGACCGCCATCTCCCACTGCCGTTCGTGGAGGTTGTAGGCCGGGATGACGTCGAGCGTGACGGCGACCGTCACCCCGAACAGGCCGAGGGAGAGGGCGGCGGCCTCCAGATGGGCGGGCTCGCGCTCGCGCGTGACCTCCCACAGGTCGCCATTGGCGGTCATGATCGTCATGCCGGCGACCATGCTGGAGAGGCTGCCGAGCCGCCGGCCGGTGCCGTGCGTGCCGGTACCGATGGCGCCGGCGATCGCCTGGCGGTCGATGTCGCCCTGGTTCAT
>CAYNIS010000372.1:0-3980 GCA_964397055.1 uncultured Rhodospirillaceae bacterium
CCACCGACGGCGCGTTGAAGCTGCCGCCGCCGAGCAGCTTCAGCGACAGCAGGCGGCCGCCGATGGCGCGGGAGAAGGCGCCGGTGACCGCGCGCGACCGGGAGGAGGCGGTCCCCTCCACCGCGCTCTCCTGGGTGCCGGTGCTCCCCGATGCGGTGCTCCCCGATGCACCGATCGTCACCACGACGTCGTTGGCATTGACCGTCGTGGTCACCCCCTCCCCGCCGAGGAAGTTGTTCGGGTCGGCGACGGTCGTCTCCGTGAAGCTGCCGGACACGCCGCTGTCGGCGGTCAGGACGGTGAAGCTCTGACCGGTGGTGTAGCTGCCCTCCAGCGGCACGATGATCAGGCTGCCGTCGAGGGTCGCCGACCCGCCGACCTTCAGGAGGTCGCTGGTGCCGTCGTCGTCGATCTCGATCACCAGGGCGCCGTCGGCCGACTGGGTGAAGTTGCCGGAGATCGTCAACGTCCCGATCGAGTTGCCGGGAGAGACCAGGCCCGAGGTGTTGGTCAGCTGGGCGACGGTGCCGGTGCCGCCGAGGATGCCGGCGTTGACCAGCGCCACCGGACCCAGCACCTGGCCGTTGACCTCCAGGAACGCAACACCGGTCGCTGTGGTCCCGCCGGCGAGGTTGGTGGCGAAACTCGTGGTCTGGCCGCCGCCGTCGACATGGACCGCGCCCGAGCCGTTGAGCGTGCCGGTGAACGGCGTGATGTTGTCGGACAGGCCGGAGGAACCTAGCGACACCTCGTTCGACGAGCGGCCGCCGATGGTCAGCGTGCCGGCCCCGATATTGGTGGTGCCGGCCCCGCTGAGGCCGCCGATGGTGTCGGTGTTGCCGCCGGTGTCGAGGGTCGCACCGGCGGCGACGTCGACCCAGCTGGTGTCGCCGATGACGTTGTTGCCGGAAAGCTGAAGCGTGCCCGCCATCACGCCGATGTTGGCGGTGTTGATCCGGCCGGAGATGGTGGCGGTGCCGGAGCCGACCTTGTTCAGCGTGCCGTCGCCGGCGACCGTGCCCTGGAAGGTCTGGAACGCGGTCGTCGACGGCGGCGTGCGCAGATAGGCGTTGCCGAAGCCGATGTTGACCGTGTTGCCGGACCCGACCGTCAGCGTCGACGACCCCGCCAACCAGCCGAAGTGACTTGTTCCCGAGCCGACGGTCATCGGGCTGTCGACCAGCAGAGACTGGCCGTAGCCGCTGATCACGAAGGCGCCGCTTCCCTCTCCCGGCGTGGTGCCGTCGCCGACAATGAACTGGCCGTTGGAACTGATCCCGGTGGCGTCGTCGAGGGACGTGAAACCGGCTGCTGAAACGCCGAGCTGGCCGAGCACCGAGGACAGTTCCTGGAGCCCGAAGACCGGGTCGTAGATGAACGCCCGGTCGCCATCGGAACCGGAGCCCCGGCCGACGACGGTGCGGTGGTCGGTCACCCCGCGCGCGATCGAGAAGTCGCTGCCGCCGGGAAGATCGCCGAGGCCGGTCGGGTTGCCGGAGGCGTCCCACATCACCGCCTCTCCGGAAGCGAACGCGGCCGAGTTCGACTGCCCCACCACGTAGCGGCCGTTTGGCGAAACATCGGTAGCAAGCGACGTCGACCCGCCCGCAAGGAAGCCGAGGCCGGCCATGCCGCCGGCCTGGGTCCAGCGAAACGCCTCCGTCCCGGCACTTGCGTTGATGCCGGAGCCGACGATCACCGTGCCGTCGGAATTGACGCCCCGGGCCTCGCTGAAGTTGTTTGCAGCGCCCGGAAGGTAGCCCAGGCCGACCGTACCGCCGCCGGCGGTCCAGCGGAACGCCTGGGTGTCGCCAGTGCTGAGCGGGCTCGATGTCCCCACAATCGTGGTGCCGTCGCCGGAGATGTCGTTGCCGACCGTGCTGTCATTGGACGGCAGCGGCAAGATCTGGATGAAGCTGTTGTTCGACCGGTCGAAGAGGAAGGCGCGCTTGTCGCCGATCTCGCCGGTGCCGGAAATCAGGTTGCCGTCGTCGGAGATGCCCGTCGCACGGCTGTCGAAGGCACCGCCGGGAAGGTCGCCGATACCGGTCGACGGGTTGGTGCTGAACAGCGCCTCGTCGAAGGCCGACGTGGAATCGGCGGAACTCGACCGGCCGACCGCGACCCCGTTGTTGCTGACGTCGCCGGAGACGCGGTCACTGCCGGCCTCGCCGGTGCGCACGGCCGTGCTGCCGCCGGGCAGATCGGTGATTTCCCGGAAGGTGGTTTGGGCCTGTGCCGCGGCTGCGAGCCCAATAAAGGCACCACCGACCAACAACGCGGCCTTGAACTGCCGGTTTGCCATCACCCGTTTCCCCCCGAAATCCGCGCCAGAGCCTAAACCCTTGTCCGGAACGCGCGCAATCTGCGCGACTGTCACAGCTGTGCTCTCAGCGCCAATCGTTGCGCTTTCGCAACATCGCAAGGGCCGTGGACCTGCAATCGGCGGGCCGGGATCGGCCGCCGGTGGGTTTTGCCGTGGCGCGATCGCATCTTTCGGAAGGTCGAACTGTGCAGACGGGAACGGTAGGGATGGTCGCTGGTGGGGCGGCGGTCGACGGCGGCCAGCGCCGGGTGATCGACGGCGTGGTGGTCGAGCCCGCGATCGAAACAGGCGGATCGGCGAGCCTTCACCGCGGCTGGGACACCCGGGACGCCCGGGAGGTAACCGTGCTCATCCGGCCCTGGCCGCGGGGGCGCCAGCGCGTGATGCGCCAACTGATCGCCCAGGGTCTCAGCCCCGGGCGGCCGTTCTCCCGGGTGGCGGAGGTCGATGACGGACGGGTCGCGGTGTTCCTGCCGACCGACCCGCTGACCGACACTGCCGGACGCCTGGAGGACGTTGATCAGCGGCTTCTTTCGTACCTGGACACGAGCGGCCTGCGTGCGCGGGCTCTCGGCCTCCTGATCGCCGTTCCGACCCTCCTGTCGGTGATCAGCGGGGGCGTCTTCGGCATGCTGCTCGCACGCACGCTGCCGCTCGCCGTGATCGGCGCGGCGACCCTGGTAGCGGCCGTGCCGGTGCCGTTCCTGGCGATGGCGATCCAGCCCCCGGGTCCGGGCGGCGGGCTGCACGCCAAGGGCCTGCGCGCCCTCGCCACGCTCGCCTTCATGGCGCTCGTGTTCGGCAACTGGATCGGGCTCTTGTGGCTCATCGTGGGGGCCGTCTGGCTCGGCCCCTTCGTCCTAGCCGGCTGGGGGCTCTGGCTGCTGGCGCGGCGCGCGCGCCGGAACCGTTAGCCGGAACCGTTAGCCGGAACCGTTAGCCGGAACCGTTAGCCGGAACCGCTAACCGGCGACCCGGACGACCGCTTCGACCGCCTGCGCGATCTCCTGGACGCGGACATCGCCCAGGGTCTCTCCCATCACCATGAGGCCGACCGGCAGGCCGTCGCCGTCGTGGCACGGCACCGTCGCCGCCGGCCGGTCGAGGAGGTTGCCGATCGTCGTGTTCCGGAGCAGGAGGCGGTTGGCGCGATCGAAGCCGTCGCGCGTCGCGACCTCCGCGAAGGTCGGGGCGACGATCGCCGTCGTCGGCATCACGACCGCATCGAAGCGCCGGGTCACCGCCGACGCCCGCTCGATCATCTGGGCGCGCTCGTGCACGGCACGGATGTACTCGTGCGCCGGGACGTCGGCCCCGCGCGCCACCCGCGACGCGACGATCGGGTCGTACTGGCCGGATCCGCGCGCGAACAGGTCGGCATGCCACCAATAGGCCTCCGACACCGTCAGGATTCCGTTGAGGGTCAGCGTGTCGCGCGGTTCCAGAATCTCCGGCCACGGAAACTCGACGATCCGCGCCCCGGCCGCGGCCAGCCGCGCCAGGGCGGCGTCGAAGGCATGGCTCACGGTCGCGTCGAGTTCGTAGAGGGCGACGTGCTTGGGCACGCCGAGGCGCAGGCCCGGCAGGCTCGCAGGCTCGACCGCGTGCATGGGTTCGCCCGCCCTCACCTGGTCGCCGGCCACACAGCATGCAA
>CAYNIS010000373.1:0-3967 GCA_964397055.1 uncultured Rhodospirillaceae bacterium
ATCTTTGGCGCGACGGCGCGGTCATGCTCGGCAAGACCGCGATGGACGAGTTCGCGATGGGCTCGTCGAACACGACCGCCCACACCGGTGCTGTCGAAAACCCGTGGCGTCGGCCCGGCGACAACCGCCCGCTGGTGCCCGGCGGCTCCTCCGGCGGATCGGCTGCGGCGGTGGCCGCGCGTATCGCCACCGGGGCGACCGGCACCGATACCGGCGGGTCGATCCGCCAGCCGGCCTCATTCTGCGGCGTCGTCGGGATGAAGCCGACCTACGGCCGGTGTTCGCGCTGGGGGCTGGTGGCGTTCGCCTCCTCGCTCGACCAGGCGGGGCCGATCACGCGCACGGTGCGGGATGCCGCCCTGATGCTGCGCTCCATGGCCGGTGCGGACCCGAAGGATTCGACCTGCGTCGACCGGCCGGTGCCGGACTATGCCGCGGCGCTGACCGGCGATGTCCGCGGCCTCAAGGTCGGGGTTCCGGCGGAATACCGCATCGACGGCATGCCGGCGGAGATCGAGTGGCTGTGGCAGCAGGGCATCGACTGGCTGAAGGCCGCCGGGGCCGAGCCGGTCGAGATCAGCCTGAAGCACACGCATTACGCGTTGCCGGCCTACTACATCATCGCACCGGCGGAGGCGTCGTCGAACCTCGCCCGCTATGACGGCGTCCGCTACGGGCTTCGCGTGCCGGCCGACGACCTCAAGGACCAGTACGAAGGCACCCGGGCGGAAGGCTTCGGGACGGAGGTCAAGCGCCGGATCATGATCGGCGCCTATGTCCTCTCGGCCGGTTACTACGACGCCTACTACCTGAAGGCCCAGCGGGTGCGGAAACTGATCGCCCGTGACTTTGAGACGGCGTTCCAGGCGTGTGACGTCATCCTGACGCCGACCGCGCCGTCGACCGCATTCGCCATCAGCGACAATGTGGACGACCCGGTCGCGATGTATCTCAATGACGTGTTCACGGTGCCGGCGTCGCTGGCCGGTCTGCCCGGGCTGTCGGTGCCGGCGGGGCTCGGGGGCGACGGCCTGCCGCTCGGCCTGCAACTGATCGGCCGGCCGTTCGACGAGGAGACCGTGTTCCGGGTCGGTGGCATGCTGGAAACGGCGGCCGCTTTCGAGGCCCGTCCTGGAACCTGAGATGCCCTGAAGCTGGAGGCCCGCCCGGGTCTCCGTTGAAACGATCAAGGGCTGAAACGATCAAGGAAGGGGTCCGGGTCATGCGCGTTGGCGAACTGATCGAGGTTCTGAAGACCTTCGACCCGGAGCGGGAGATCGAAGTCGGGCTCGCGGTCGAGGGCGAACAGGAACTTCGCCTTTACGAGGTGGTCGAGATCGGCGAGATCGAGATCGAACCGGAGGACCACGCCGTCGCGATCATCGTCGACGTCTCCGACGAGGACGACTTCGCCTATGACGACGAGGCGTGACCGGCTTTTGTTTCGCTTGGAATTGAGGAAGAGCGCATGACCGCCGTGATCGAGGGCGATACCGGTCCGTGGGAAATGGTGATCGGGCTGGAGGTTCACGCCCAGGTGATCTCGAACTCGAAGCTGTTCTCCGGGGCGGCGACCGCCTTCGGTGCCGAGCCGAACACGCAGGTTTCCCTGGTCGATGCGGCGATGCCGGGCATGCTGCCGGTGATCAACCGGGTCTGTGTCGACCAGGCGGTCAGGACCGGCCTCGGCCTCAACGCGGAGATCAATCTCACCTCCGTGTTCGAGCGGAAGAACTACTTCTACCCCGACCTGCCGCAGGGCTATCAGATCTCCCAGTACGAGCACCCGATCGTCGGCAAGGGGGTGGTCGAGATCGACCTTCCCGACGGGTCGGCGAAGACGATCGGCATCACCCGCCTGCATCTGGAACAGGACGCCGGCAAGTCGCTGCACGACCAGCACCCCGCCAAGTCCTTCGTCGACCTCAACCGGTCGGGCGTCTGCCTGATGGAGATCGTCTCGGAACCGGACATCCGCTCGTCCGACGAGGCGGCCGCCTATGTCCGCAAGCTGCGCACGATCCTGCGCTATCTCGGCACCTGCGACGGCAACATGGACGAAGGCAGCATGCGCTGCGACGTCAACCTGTCGGTGCGGCGCCCGGGCGAGCCCTATGGCACCCGCTGCGAGATCAAGAACGTCAATTCGATCCGCTTCGTCCAGCAGGCGATCGAGTACGAGGCCCGCCGCCAGATCGAGGTGATCGAGGGGGGCGGCCAGATCGACCAGGAAACCCGCCTGTGGGACACTAAGAGCGGGACCACCCGCTCGATGCGTTCGAAGGAGGAGGCGCACGACTATCGCTACTTCCCGGACCCCGACCTCCTGCCGCTGAAGCTGCTGCCGGACCATGTCGAGCGCATCAAGGCGGAACTGCCGGAACTGCCGGATCCGAAGAAGCGTCGGTTCATGGAGGATTTCGGCCTGCCGACCTATGACGCCGGCGTCCTGGTGGCCGACCGCACGCGCGCCGATTTCTACGAGACCGTGGTGATGAACGGCGGCAAGCGGCGCGACCCGAAGCTCGCCGCCAACTGGACGATCACGGAACTCCTCGGCGGCCTCAACAAGGCCGAGAAGGACATCGACGAAAGCCCGATCTCGGCCGAGGCCCTGGGCGGGCTGATCGACCTGATCGAGGACGGCACCATCTCCGGGCGCATCGCCAAGGACGTCTTCGCGGAGATGTTCGAGACCGGCAAGGCCGCCGCCGCCATCGTCGAGGAGAAGGGCCTGAAGCAGGTCACCGACACCGGCGCCATCGAAGCGCTGGTCGACGAGGTGCTGGCCGCCAACCCGGACAAGGTGGCGGAATACCAGGGCGGCAAGGAGAAGCTGTTCGGCTTCTTTGTCGGCCAGGTGATGAAGAAGTCGCAGGGCAAGGCCAATCCGGCGATGGTCAATGACCTCTTGAAAGCCCGCATCGGCTGACCCGCCCGCGGCCGGCCGGCCGAAAGCGCTTTGCCACGCCGCCGGGCTTTCGGGTAAAACCGGGGCGGGGAATGCGGGTGCTCCGCGAAATGCGTTCGGGGGTCGGCGTGTCGCTCAGATCGAGCCTGAAGGCTGGCCTCCCGGACCGTGCCACCGGCGGGACCCTGGTGGCGTCGATTGCCGCGGCCGGTGCCTTTCTCGGTGTTGCCGCCTGGACGCTGGCGGGAATTGCCGGCCTAGCGCTCGCGGCTGTCCTGATCGGGGCGATCGCCTTCGCCGTGACCCAGCCCCTGTCGCGCGCTGAACCCGAAGCGGACGCGTCGGCACCGATACCCCCGTTCGCCCCGGAGGGGCCGGTGATCGAGCTTCTGGACACGTTGCCCGTCGGTCTCACCGGCAAGACCCGCGACGGCGCCTTCATCCTGTTCAACCGGCGCATGAGCGAGCTTACCGGCCTCGACCGCGACGCGGTCCTCGGCCGCCAGGCCGAAGCGGTGCTGCCGGAGGACCTCGCGGCCGAACAGATCGACCATGACGAGGAGGCGTGGGTTTCCGCCGAGGACACCGTTGTTCAGGAGGACATGCTGATCGACGACTCCCATGCCTATACGATCGCCCACCGCCGGCGCGTGGAACTGGGCGGCATGCCGGTTCTGCTGTCGGCGGTCGTCGACG
Source organism: uncultured Rhodospirillaceae bacterium (assembly GCA_964397055.1). Classification (GTDB taxonomy): domain Bacteria; phylum Pseudomonadota; class Alphaproteobacteria; order CAYNIS01; family CAYNIS01; genus CAYNIS01. The sequence continues at coordinate 3,608 of CAYNIS010000373.1, forward strand.
TCACCAGTCTGAAAGAGCGCGAGATGGAACTCGACGCGGTCCGCGACACGCTGGAGGAACAGGCGGCGACCCTGGTGACCCTGGCCGAGGACATGGAACTGGCGCGCCAGGATGCCGACGCCGCCCGGCGCGAGGCGGAAACCCAGCGGGAGGTCATGCATCGCCTGGCGATCACCGATGCGCTGACCGGCTGCGCCAACCGCCGCCGTTTCCTGGAACTGGTGGAACAGAACCTCGGCATCCTTCACGAAAAGGCGGCGCGCCAGCAGAACCGCCGCGCCGGCGACCGCAGCTTCGGCCTGGTCATGCTCGACATCGACCACTTCAAGCGGGTCAACGACACCTATGGCCATCACGCCG
>CAYNIS010000374.1:0-3960 GCA_964397055.1 uncultured Rhodospirillaceae bacterium
GGCGCGGGTCCCGCACCACCTCCGTCCCGTGCGAGGGCAGCTGGGACCGGCGCGGCCGCTTCGGCACGATCGTCTATCTGAGCCGGGTGGAGGCGTACGACGACGGCACCGCCATCGATGCGTCCGCGCGTGAGCAGATCGCCGCCGATCTGAAGGCTGCCACCAAGCTGCTGGGGGTCTGGGTCGATGTCGTCTAAGCCGGGATCGGAAGCCATCGGCGAGCTGGTCGCCGAACGCGAAGCCACCTTCGAGCGCTACATGACGCTGGCGCGCGAGGGCGATGTGTCGACACCACCCAACTCGCTGGTCCTGTTCTCGATCTCGCGCCTGCCGACGACGGAGAACAAGGACAATGCCTTCGAGCATGTCGCCAAGACACCCGGGGCGATGATGATCGACCACACCGAGACCGGTCGCCAGCTCGAGGATGCCGATTTGTTCGGGGAGGCGAGCCAGATCACCTATGAGCAGGCCTCCGCGATCTGGCACGAGGCCTCCCGCCGCCTGATCGAAGAGGCGAAGGGCGACGTCCGGGCGTTCGTCGAGAACGCGCACGAGCTGTCGACCTTCCGCTCGATCGAGCTACCGACGCTGCTGGCCAACGACGACGTGCCGACCATCAACGGCGTCGACAAATGGGAGTTTGAGCCGCTCGCTTCCGGCCATCCGGAATGGTTCGCGGACGCGAAGGCGCGCCACGATGCGGGGGCGGACAAAGGGCCGGCGGCGAGTGGGGCGCGGGTGACCGGCCCCGCGACCCGCCCCTGACCGGGCCCGTTGAGGCGCGCAGGCGATAAGGATCGGTCTTCCGATCGGCGTCCTCTGGACGTGCCGCTGACCCACGCCGATCGGTTCCCGTGGATCGATGCGCCGGCCGAGGCGCTGTTGAAGCGGCTGGTGGAGCATCCGAACCGCCCGCGCTATTCGGCGGAATCGGGCGACCGCCTCACCGAAGGGCTGATCGCCGAGCTCAAGACCTATGCGGCGGCGACCGGCCTGCCGGATTGGGGCCTGCCGGATTGGGGCCTGCCGGATCGGGGCCTGCCGGATTGGGGCCTGCCGGATTGGCTCCCGGCCTTCGTCGACCACTGCCTCGCCCAGGTGCCGGCCTATCGCGACCGGGTCGAGACGGGCACGCCGTTTCGCGACATCGCGCCGACCGATCGAGCCCTGCTCGCCCGCGCACCCTGGGACCTGGTGCCCGACGACCAGCCGCTCGACGACGTCATCACCTACACCACGTCCGGGACCACCGGGGCGCCCATGAGCATGCCGTCGAGCCCGCTCGCGGCGTCCCGCTACCTCGTGTTGCTCGACCGCGCGCTGGCTCTCCACGGGCGGCGTCTCGCCCGGGGCAGCGACCGGGTCGCGATCGCCCAGGTCCATGCGCAGCGCGGCACGCTCACCTATGCCACCCTGTCCGGGTTCCTGGGCGGGGCGGGGGCCGTCAAGATCAACCTCGACCCCGCGGCCTGGACCGACCCGTCGGACCCGGTCCGCTTCCTGGACGACATCCGCCCCTCTGTCGTCTTCGGCGATCCCGTTGCCCTCGCGGCTCTCGCGGCCCTGCCGCTGGATCATCGCCCGGACACTCTTGCCTCTTCCGCGATGACATTGTCGGCAGGCATGCGCGCCCGGCTGGAGCAGCAGTTCGCCTGCCCGGTCGTCGATCTTTACTCGATGACAGAGGCACGGCTGATCGCGGCCTGGCATGACGGCGCCCATGTCCTCCTCGCCGACGATCTCCATGTCGAGATACTGGACCCGTCAGGCCACCCTGTTTCCGTCGGCGACCGCGGGGAAATCGCGCTCACCGGTGGCCACAACCCGCATCTGCCGCTGTTGCGCTACCTGACCGGCGATACCGCCCGCCTGATCCGCGATCGCCACGGCCGCCTCGCGCTGGCCGATCTCGACGGCCGGCGACCGGTCGTCCTGCGCGATGCCGGCGGCCGCCTTGTCAACGCCATCGACATCGCCCGGGCGCTCAGCCCGCTGGCGTTGCCGCGCTATCAGGTCCGGCAGGACGCGGATCGCCGGGTCACGCTTGCCATCGACGCGGAGTACCGGATGTTGGCGCCGGCCGCCCTGACCGCCCTGGCCCCGTTGTTCGGCGACCTTCTGGAACTTGAATGGCTGGCCCTGCCCGATGACGAGCGCAAGGTGGCGCCGGTGGTCGGTGCCGCGGCCTTTTTGGAACCGGAAGAGGCGGGCTAGGGGATGGCATGGCAGCCTGAAACCGGCCTGATCATCGGCAAGTTCCTGCCGCCGCACCGGGGCCATCAGGCGCTGATCGACTTCGCCCTCGGCCAGGTCGATGTCCTGCACGTTCTGGTCTGCTCGATCGCGGCGGAGCCGATCCCGGGGGAGGCGCGCCACCGCTGGGTGAGCGAGCTGGCGCCGCGCGCGACGGTTCTCCACCATGTCGCGGAGAACCCGCAGGAACCTCACGAACACCCGGATTTCTGGGCGATCTGGCGCGCGTCCATCCGGGCGCTGGTGCCGGGGCCGATCGACGCCGTCTTCGCGTCCGAACCCTATGGCGCCCGCCTGGCGGAGGAACTGGGCGCCCGCTTCCTGCCGTTCGACATGGATCGCACCCTGGTGCCGGTTTCCGGTACCGAGATCCGCGCCGATCCGATGCGTCACTGGGACCTGATCGCCCAGCCGGCACGGCCCTGGTTCGTGCGCCGGGTGTGCATCTTCGGGCCGGAGAGTGCCGGCAAGACCACGCTCGCCCGCGACCTCGCCCGCCACTACAGCACAGCCCACGTCTTCGAATGGGCACGCCCGCTGATCGATGCCCAGGCCGGCGACTGCGCGGCCGCGGACATCGAGGTGATCGCGCGCGGCCAGATCGCGGCGGAGGAGGCGATGGCGCGCCAGGCCGACCGGCTGATGTTCTGCGACACCGATCTGGTGACGACACGGATGTGGAGCGAAATCCTGTTCGGCAGTTGCCCGCCCTGGATCGCCGATGCGGCCGCGTCACGGCCCTATTGGCTGACCTTGGCATTGGATCCGGACGTGCCTTGGCAGGCCGATCCGCAGCGCTATCAGCCCGACATTGCGGAGCGCCGCGCGTTCCTGGACCGGGGCCTCGGCCTGCTCCGGCAGGCGGGGCGGGAAACGGTCGTGATCTCCGGTGACTGGCGCCGGCGCTTCGCCCGGGCGGTCGCGGAGATCGACCGGCGGATGGCCTCAACAAGTCCTTAAGAGCGCTGCGGCTACGCTTTGGAACCGCCTAATCGAGCCTGCGATCGGAGCCGCCATGCCGACCCTCATGGATGACGTCAAAAGGGCGCTCACCGACGTCCGGCAGGCTGTCCAAGACCTCTCCAACATCACCATGGAACAGGCGACGGAGGGGCTCGACACCACGCTCAACACGCTGGAGGCGATGGAACCCGCGTTCGAGGGGCCGGAACGCAAGCCCGACCGCAATACCCAACGCCGGCGCCGCAGTCGGCGCACGCATGAGCCGGGCGAAACCAGTACGACCCCGGGGACCGTGCGCGCGCCGCAGCCGGGCGGGCGCACCAATGCGCCATCCAACCGGCACGGGGGCCAGACCCCGACCGCCAGCCCGCACATCACCGGCCCGGGCACCCAGGCGGGCCGGGATCCCCGCAAACAGGCGGAAGAGGACGAGAAGATCATCGACCCGATGATCGGCGATATCGGCCTCGCCGGGGAGACCTCGCCGGAGACCGACGAGAAGATCGTGGTGATGCAGAACCCGGCGCTGGCCCGGCTGCAGGACCACACCTTCCAGCAGGATCGCCAGGTCGGCGACACCGACGAGCAGAAGCAGCACTACGATGCCAGTGGCACCCGCACCGAGGTCAGCCGCGATCACAACCACGACAACAAGTTCCTGGCCGAAGCGCTGAAGGCGCTCCGCGGCGGCCGGGACGAGCATGAGGACAACACGCCGGAACCCGACGACGACCAGCCGGC
>CAYNIS010000375.1:0-3938 GCA_964397055.1 uncultured Rhodospirillaceae bacterium
CACGCGCGGCGGGTTTTCCACCAGTCCGCCGCCGGTGATGTGGGCGAGCGCCTTGACCGAGCCGGCGCGCACCGCGCCGAGGCAGGAGCGGACATAGAGCCGGGTCGGCGCCAGAAGGGCCGGCCCGAGGGCGATGTCGGGCTGGAACGGTGCGGGATCGCCATAGGCCAGGCTCTCCAGGTCGACGACACGGCGCACGAGCGAGAAGCCGTTGGAATGGAGCCCGGCGGAGGCAAGGCCCAGCACCACGTCGCCCGCGGCAACCCGCGAGCCGTCGATCAACCGGCCGCGTTCGGCGGCACCCACGGCAAAGCCGGCAAGGTCATAGTGGCCGTCACCGTAGAGCCCGGGCATCTCCGCCGTTTCGCCGCCGATCAGGGCGCAGCCGGCCTCCCGGCAGGCGCTCGCCACGCCCTCGATCACCTGCGCTGCGACGTTGACCGCCAGCCGGCCGGTCGCGAAGTAGTCCAGGAAGAACAGCGGCTCCGCCCCCTGGACGACCAGGTCGTTGACGCACATGGCGACGAGGTCGACGCCGATCGTCTCGTGCCGCTCGCAGGCCTGGGCGATCAGGAGCTTGGTGCCGACGCCGTCGGTGGCCGCGACCAGCACGGGATCGCTGAAGCCCGCGGCCTTGAGGTCGAACAGGGCGCCGAAGCCGCCGAGGGCGGCGGCCGCTCCGGCCCGCGCGGTTGCCCGTGCCGCCGGGGCGACCCGGTCGACGAGGGCGGCCCCGGCATCGATATCGACCCCGGCGTCGCGGTAGTCCGTCCGTTGCGGTGCAGCACGGTCGGCCGGTGCGGCGCGTTCGCGGGCGCCGGACCCGGTGGTATCAGACGGGGCGCTTATGGCATGGTCTCCCGGTTGCGACTGCGGTAGGGATGACGCGGCCGGCAGGTTGCGGCAAGCGTCGGAACACCCATTGGCTCCGGATGCGGGCGCGAGAGGGGAGGCCGATGGCACCCCTCCTGCGGGACACTCCCTTCGGGAAGCCACCCCTGTAGACGAAGAGGGCCCGTTGGCGGGCTGCGGCCAAGGTGAGCGATCATGTCGGTCAATTCAACGTGCATCGGCCGCCGGGGCCTCGCAGAAACAGGCGTGCGGCTCTGGCTGCTGGGCGTGGCGATCCTCGCGACCTTGCTGATGTCGGCGACACCGGCCCCGGCCCAGACCGCCGATCGCCTGTTCACCGTCACCGACATCGCCGTCGACGTCACCGCCGATAGTGCGGTCGCCGCGCAGCAGCGGGCGATCGCCACGGCCGAGCGGCGCGCCTTCCGCCAGCTCCTGGAGAAGCTGGCGCCGGCCGATGCCGAACGCCTGAACGAGGCGGTCGATGCGTCGGAACTGCCGGCGCTGGTGCGCGATTTCTCGGTGGAGGACGAACGCACCGGCCGCACCAGCTATCGCGCGATCATGACCGTCCGCTTCCGCCCGGCCGCGGTCACGGCACGGCTCGCCCGGGAGGGCGTTCAGCTCGGCCAGGTCGAGGATGAGACGCTGGTCGTGCTGCCGGTCTTCGACGGTCCGCAAGGGCCGGTCCTGTGGGATGACCCCAACCCGTGGCGGCGCGCCTGGTCGACGACCCAGGTGCCGCAGGGTCTGGCGAGCCTGGTGGTGCCGCTGGGCGATCTCGGCGACATTCGCAGCGTGTCGGTCGAGCAGGCCGTGGTCGGCAATGCCGGCGCGTTGGAGGCGATCGCGACGAAGAACGGTGCCAATGGCGTTCTGGTCGCCAGCGCCACCCCGGGCCAGGCGACGGCCGCTACCCCGGGCGCCGCGCAGGCCCTGGCCCCGCTGACCATCAATCTGCGCCGCTACCGCGGCACCAACCTGATCGGGACGACCGAGATCACGGTGGCACCGGCCCCGACTGATACCGTTGAGAGCCTGTTCGCGAAGGCGGTGCCGGAGGTGGCCGGGGCCGTCGACCGCACGCTGGAGCAGGCGGCCGTGGTCGGCGGTGGTCAGGCTTCGGGCGGCGGTGCCGGCCAGCTTGACGTCATCATGTCCTTCGACAGCATCGGCGACTGGGCCGATGCCCAGCGCCGCCTGCGGCGGGTGGCGGCGGTCGGCTCCATCCAGATCCGGGCGCTGCGCCGGCGCAGCGTGCAGTTCGACCTCAGGTTCGCCGGCGATCAGGCACTGCTTGACCAGCAGCTGGCACAGAACGGGCTGCAACTGACGCCGATCGCGACCACGGTCGCGGCCGGCCAGACCCCGGGCCAGGGGTCGGCCACCTACCTCCTGGAGTTCCGGGAGATCGCGCTCGACGACGGGGCGACCCGGGTGCGCCCGCTCGGCCAGGCAGGCGGCCCGCTCTCGCTGACCGCACCGCCGCAGCCGCTGGCGCCGGCCGCCCCGGTGGTGACCGACCCGTCCGCTGCCGGCACCGCCGCCACGGACCCGGCAGCACCCGGGACCCAGCCGACCCCGGTGCAGCCAACCCAGGCCCAGCCCTCAACCCTGCCGGACCCGGTCAGCCAGCCGGCCAACCCGTTGATAGCTCCCCAACGCAACTGAATGGGCGCGGGCAACCGAATGAACGCGAAACTGACCCGATAGCGGAAACCGAAGATGGCGATCAGCGCCCAGGCCCAGGTGCGATTCTGGCTCGTCGCCAGCGTGACCGTTCTGGTCATGCTCTACATCCTGAGCGACGTGCTCCTGCCGTTCATCCTCGGCATGGTGATCGCCTATTTCCTCAACCCGGTCTGCCACGCCATGTCCGCGCGCGGCATGCCGCGCTGGATGGCGACAACGGTTCTGCTGATCGGCTTCCTCAGCCTGGTGACCCTGGCGCTGCTGCTGCTGGTGCCGATGCTGATCAGCCAGTTCGTTTCGCTGTTCCGGACGATCCCGGAAATCCAGGCCTATGTGGAGGCCGAGGTCATCCCGATGATCGAGCAGCTGAGCCAGCGGCTGACCCCGACCCAGATGGCGGAGGTCCAGGCCGTGATCCGCGATCTGGCACAGGATGTCTTCAGCTTCGTGCGCTCGATCCCGGCGACCTTCTCCAACGTCACCTTCGCCGTCCTCAACATCCTGACGGTCGCCTTCGTCACACCGGTCGTCGCCTGGTACATGCTGCTTGACTGGGACGAGTTCCTCGAAACCGTCGACCGCAAGCTGCCGCGCGAGCACGCCTACACCGTGCGCATGCTGGCGCGGGAGGCGGACAACACGATGGCGAGCTTCATCCGCGGCCAGGCGACCGTGTGCATGATCCTCGCGACCTACTACGGCGTCCTGCTGTCGATCGCCGGCCTCCAGTTCGGTCTGGTGGTCGGGCTGACCGCCGGCCTCATCTCCTTCATCCCGTTCATCGGGGCGATCGTCGGCTTCTTCCTGTCGGTCGGCCTCGCCCTGTTCCAGTTCGACCTCGCGACGGAGCACTGGCGCATCGTCGGGGTGGCGATGATCTTCGTCTTCGGCCAGCTGTTCGAGAACAACTTCCTGACGCCGAAGCTGGTCGGCTCCTCCGTCCGGCTGCACCCGGTCTGGATCATGTTCGCGCTGCTCGCGGGCGGGACCCTCTATGGTCTGGTGGGCATGCTGGTGTCGGTGCCGGTGGCCGCGATCATCGGCGTGTTGGTCCGCTTCGGGGTGCGTCAGTACCTTTCCAGCCACATCTACACCGGGACCCGCGGGGTCAGCCTGATCAAGCCGGAGGACCCGGAACTGGCCTCGACCCGTCTCGCCCAGGAAGCCCGCCGGCTGGAGGCCAGGGCGCGCGCCGAGGCGGAAGGGGCGCGCATCCTGGCGACCCAGGACCGGGTCGTGCCGCGCGACGGACGGGAGGGCGACACCGATCCGACTCGACCGATCCTGGAGCCGGCCTCCTGACGGCGGGGCCCGGCCAGCTACCGCTCGATCTTGGTCACGCCCCCCGCACAGATCGGTTGAGCTTCGTCGTCGCCGACGCCAACCGCGAAGCC
>CAYNIS010000376.1:0-3926 GCA_964397055.1 uncultured Rhodospirillaceae bacterium
GAGATTGCACGAGACGGTCGACTTGCCCACGCCGCCCTTGCCGGAGGCGACCGCGACGATATGGGTCACCCCCTTGATGTCCAGGCTGCGCCGGGCCTGGCGCCCGGCGGGTCCCGGCGGCCCCCCTGGCGGCCCCGGCTGGCGCCCCGGCGGAGCGGACGCGCCGGCGGGCGGACCCTGCCGCGGGCGCGGAGCGGAACCGCCGGCCGGCCGCTCTGCGGTCAGGATCGCGGTTGCCTCCTCCACCCCCGGCAGGGCTGCGACCGCCCGTTCGGCCGCCTGGCGCACCGGCTCCATCGCCTCGCCACGCGCCGGGTCGATGGCGAGCGTGAAGCGGACCACGCGACCATCGATGGCCACGCCCGTGACCATGCCGAGGCTCACGACGTCCTGGTCCCGGTCCGGATCGCGGACCGCCCTTAGCGCCGACATCACGCGATCCTGGGTCACCGCTTTCCTGATTCCGAACATTTCGCTCCCGCCGGCCTTCCGAAATCCGTCGTGCGTTCCTAGAAATCGCGCGAACGGTTGGAACACCACCCTCCTAGACATGGTCGCAGCAACATATATTGACGGGACACGCCATCAGGAAGGCCGGCGCCCGCCTGGCGGACCGCACGCCGAGAGCACCGGGATCACGGGTCGAAGCCGAAGGACACGAGCATGCCTTGGAATACGCAAGGGGGCGGCGGCCCCTGGGGCCAGCCGCCAGGCGGGAACAATCCGTGGGGACGTCCGCCGGGCGGCGGGCCGAACCGGCCACCGCCGGACCTCGACGATTTGATCCGCCAGGGGCAGGAGCAGTTCAAGCAGATGTTCCCGGAGGGCTTCACCAGCGGCCCCGGCCTGGGGATCATGCTGGCGCTGCTCGCCTGCCTCTACGTCTATCTGTGCGCCTATCGCGTGGAACCGGACGAGCGTGGCGTGGTCCTGCGCTTCGGTGCCTATTCGCACACCGCCGATCCCGGCCTGCAGTTCATGATCTGGCCGATCGACGAGGTCTACAAGCCGCCGGTCACCAGCATCCGGGCGATCGAGGTCGGGTTCCGCACGCGCGGGGCCACGCCCACCCGGCTCGGCGCCACCCGCCGCGGCAACGAGAATGTCGAGGCGGTGCCGGACGAGAGCCTGATGGTGACCGGCGACGAGAACATCATCGACATCCATTTCGTCGTCACCTGGCAGATCGACCCGGCGCGGCCGGAGAACTACCTGTTCAACATCCGCAACCCGGACGAGACCATCAAGAAGGTGGCGGAGAGCGTGATGCGCGAGGTCGTCGGCCAGACCACTCTCGAGGCGGCACTGACCATCGAGCGTGATCGGATCGAGGATCGCACCCGGGGCCTGGTCCAGGACCTGCTCGATCAGTACGAGGTCGGCGTGCTGATCCAGCAGGTCGACCTGCAGAAGGTCGATCCGCCGGAACAGGTGATCGAAGCCTTCCAGGACGTCATCAAGGCGGGCCAGGACCGGGAACGCTCGATCGAGCAGGCCAACCGCCACCGCAACACCGTCGTTCCGGCGGCCCGCGGTGAGGCGCGCCAGCTGGTGGAAGAGGCCAATGCCTACCGGGCGGAGGTGGTCGCCCGCGCCCAGGGTGACGCCGGCCGCTTCGATCAGGTGCTTGCCGCCTTCCAGAATGCCGAGGACGTGACCGCGCGCCGGCTCTACCTGGAGACCATGGAGGCGATCCTGCGCGACACGCCGAAGATCATCATCGAAAGCGGCGCCGGAGAGGGTGTCGTGCCCTACCTGCCGCTCAACGAACTGCAACGCACCCGGGGCGAAAACGCCGCCGGCGGCGGCCGCTGACGGCAAAGGACGGCCAGATCATGAACAGACAACTGACCACCCTGGGCGCCATCCTCGTCATCGGGATACTCGCCGCCTCGACCTCGCTCTTCGTGATCGACGAGACCGAACAGGCGATCGTCCTGCGCTTCGGCGAGCACATCGCGACGTACCAGGAACCCGGCCTCAAGGTGAAGGTGCCGATCATCGACAGCGTCGTCGTCTATGACAAGCGCGTGCTCGACCGCGACCCGTCGGGCATGGAGGTGATCCTGTCCGACCAGACACGCCTGTCCGTCGACGCCTTCATCCGCTATCGCATTTCCGTCCCGCTGGAATTCTATCAGGCGGTGAGGAACGAGGAGAATGCCGGCAATCGCCTCGATGTCTTCCTTCAGGGTGCGTTGCGTCGGGTGCTCGCCAACGAACGCCTGCAGACGATCCTCTCCGAGAAGCGCTCCGACATGATGGCCGACATCAGCAATCAGGTCAGGCGTCAGGCACGCGGCGAAATCATCGAGGAGGACAGCGGCGAGAGCACGTCCAGCGAGAGCCCGCGGCGCCAGTCGCTCGGCATCGAGATCGTCGATGTCCGCATCCGGCGCGCCGACCTGCCCGAGGCAACCTCCAATGCGATCTACGACCGCATGACCTCGGAACGCGAACAGGCCGCAGCCCTGATCCGTGCCGAGGGCAATGAGGAGGCCCAGGCGCTGAGGGCGACGGCCAATCGTGAGACTGTTGAGATTCTGGCAGAGGCTCGACGGACCGCCCAGTTGACCCGCGGTGAGGGCGACGAGGAGGCGATCCGCGTCTACGGCGAAAGCTTCGGGCGCGATCCGGAGTTCTTCTCCTTCTATCGCACGCTGGAGGCGTACCGGGAAGCGCTCACCGGCAACGACACCACCATGGTGCTCAGCCCGGACAGCGAATTCTTCCGGTACTTCGGCGATATCTCGGGCGGTGCCTCGCGGTCGCCGGGGCTGACCGTTCCGGACCTGCCGCAGCCGACGTCGGGCGCAGGCTCACCGCGCCTGCGAACCGTGCCGTCCAGCGCCAGCGAATAGGCCGGCGGCCACCGGTACATTCGCGTGATCGACCTGATCTCGGCACTCGGCCTCGTCCTGTTCCTGGAAGGGGCCGCCATGGCCCTCTTCCCAGACTACATGCGCCGGATGATGGCCGAGATGATCGAAACCCCGTCCCCGGTCCTGCGTGGCGCCGGCCTCGCCAGTGCGGTCGTCGGCGTCATCGTGGTCTGGTTCGTGCGTGGCTGAGAAGGTGGACAGCGTTACCGTCCCGGTGCGCTGAGCGAACGAGATCTATTGCCGTATCCGGGCCGCAATTCAGCGTCCCTATCTCGCATAGCCGAATGCCGACGCCCGGGTCCCGACATGTCCCGTCGTTGACCCGGCTTCTCCCGGCCCGTACATCACGGGCCGAAACCTTACCGGTGAGAGGGCGACCGTGGGAGCCATCCGAACAAGGAGCCAGAGACCCGTGAGCCGTGTTGCAACCGTGACCCTGTCCGGATCGGATGATGCCCGACGGGCGTGGACAGTTCTCCTGGCTGCCCTGGCGGCTGCCATCATCCTGCTCGTCGGCGCCGGGGGTGCCGCGGCCCAGAACAGCCGTCCGGACAGCTTCGCCGACCTCGCCGAGCAGATGCTGCCCTCTGTCGTCAACATCTCGACGACGCAGAGCGTGTCGACCTCCCCGGTCGAGGAGTTCGAGTTCCCGCCGGGATCGCCGCTCCAGGAGTTCTTCCGCGACTATTTCGAGGGGCGCCGGCCGCGGGGCGGTGAGACCCGCCGCGCCGCCTCCCTCGGATCGGGCTTCATCATCGATACCGGCGAAGGCTACGTGGTCACCAACAACCACGTCCTCGGCACCGCCTGCGAACAGCAGGAAAACGGCGAGGATGCGGAGATCGCGGTGATCCTGCAGGACGACACCCGGATCGAGGCCGAATGCGTCGGCCAGGACCGGGAAACCGACCTCGCCCTCCTCAAGGTCGACCCGAGCCAGTTGCGCGGCGTGGTCGAGACCAATTGGGGCGACAGCGACGAGATGCGGGTCGGCGACTGGGTGATGGCGATCGGCAACCCGTTCGGCCTCGGCGGCACCGTCAC
>CAYNIS010000377.1:0-3914 GCA_964397055.1 uncultured Rhodospirillaceae bacterium
GGCGCCGTCAACGCGAGCCTCAAGCGCCTCGACCAGGGGAGTCGTCGACTGGAGCGGGTGGCCTTAGGACCGAGCCTCGGGGCGAGGGCTCCCAGGATCGCCTCTACCGCGCGCTGGCTCGGCTGGGCGCGCAGGGCGACCGGGGCCGGCCGCACCGGGTTGAACAGGCTGCCGGGCGGGATCGTCACCCGGATCGGCCGGGTCGCCCCGTCGTTGAGGGGGGCGTCCGGGTCGGTCAGGCCGCGCATGGCGATATGCACGCCGCCCTGGGCATTGGTCAGGTTGACGTTGACCGGGCCGTCCTGCTGCGCGCCGGTGCCGGCGAAGTCGACGCTGAGGTCGCTGCCGGCGACGGTCACCGCGACGCGGATTTCGTTGCGCTCGCCGCCGCGATGATAGGGGTCGGTCCAGTCGTGGAAGCGATAGGTGCCGTCCGGGATTTCGGCGATACGGGCACGCACGCGCTGTTCGGCCTGATGCTCCAGCGCGCGCTGCGCCTGTTCGACGCTGGTCAGGCCGAAGCCCGCGATCATCTCCTGATAGCCGCGCACGCCGATGGCGCAGGCGCTCTCCTGCGCCTCCAGGTCGCCGAGGACGATGTCCGGATAGCGGACGTTGTAGCGAATGAAGTTCTCGATCGCGGGCAGGCGCTTGCCGCCGACCGTCCAGGGCGAGGGCGGGATGATCAGCCCCTCCTGGTAGAGCTCGCGCCCGTTCGCCGACATGCTCGCCGGTTCCTGCCCGCCCATGTCCTCGTGGTGGCCGAGCGAGAGCGAGAAGGCGACCGCCCGGCCCTCGTGGAACACCGGGGTCACCATCAGGATGTCCGGCAGGTGGGTGCCGCCGTTATAGGGATCGTTGAGGATGAAGCTGTCGCCGTCGCGCATCTCCTCGATCGGGAACATGGCGGTCACCGCCCGCACGGCGTCGGGCATGACGACCAGATGAATGGGGTTGGCGGAGGCCTGGGCGATGGTGTCGCCATTGGTCGCCAGCACCCCGCAGGAGCCGTCCTCGCCCTCCTTCAGGATGACCGAGACGGCGCTGCGCAGCAGCGTGTGCTGCATGGAATTGGCGACCGTTTCCAGACGGTTGCGTATGATCTCGACGGTGATCGGGTCGATCGCGGGGGCGTTCGAAAGCGCCGGCGAAACTGTGGCCATGGGTCCCTCTCCCCTCCTGATCAGATGCAGCGCACGATGAGGTTGCGGGCGGCGTCGACCACCGCCGTCTGGCCGTCATGGATGACCAGGGTGGTATCCGGTTGCTCGACGATCGCGGGGCCGCTGACCTCCTCCCCGATCGCCAGGGCGGAACGATTGTAGACCGACGTTTCGACCACGCCGAGCCCGGGGAACACCGCCTGCCGCGCAGGCGGATGGGCGGCGTCGGCATCATCGGCACCGGGTTCGGTCAGAACGTCGCGCGGGATGTCCGGTGCCGCCTGGGCGCTGACCACCCGCAGATTGACGATCTCGACCCGCCGTTCGTCATTGGCGTGGCCGTAGAAACGCAAGTGCTCGGCATGGAAGTCCGCGACAAGACGGGCACGCTTCCCGGCCGTCATCGGACCGCCCTCGCCATCCTCGGCAGCCACGGGCACGGCGAGTTCATAGGCCTGACCGGCATAGCGCATGTCGGCACTTCGGCGATGGACGATCGCCAGCCCCTCGATCCCCTCCTCGGCGAGCTTGGCCGCCCCCTCGGCCTCCATCGCGGCGAACGCCGCCTCCATGGCGCCGATATCGGCCCGGGCCGCATCGCCCACCGCGTGCGAGCGCACGAAGTCGCTCTCGACATCGGAGACGAGCAGGCCGAAGGCGCTCAAGGTGCCCGGGCTGCGCGGCACCAGCACCTCCCGGATGCCGAGTTCGAGGGCGATCGCCGGGCAGTAGAGGCCGCCGCCGCCGCCGAAGGACACCAGCGCGAAGCCACGCGGGTCGACCCCCTTCTTGACCGAGACGAGCTTGATCGCCTCGGCCATCTGGGAGACCAGGATGCGATAGATGCCGAGGGCGGCTTCGACCTTGGTCAGGGCGACGCGTTCGGCGAGGCCGGCGATGACCTGGTGGCTGAGGTCGGGCTGGAGGCTCATCGTGCCGTTGGCGAAGTAGCCCGGGTTGATGTGACCCAGAACGATCGACGCGTCGGTCGATGTCGGCTCGGTCCCGCCGCGGCCGTAGCAGGCCGGGCCCGGCATCGACCCGGCACTGTGCGGGCCGACATGCAGGCCGCCGCCCTCGTCGATCCAGGCGATCGAGCCGCCGCCGGAACCGATCGTGTCCATGTCGACCATGGGAATGCGCAAGGGGTAGCGGTCGATGTGCCCCTCGGTCGAGATCTGGACGTCGCCGGCACGGATCAGCGCCACGTCGGTCGAGGTACCGCCGACATCGACGGTGATCAGGTCGCCCCGGTCGGAGAGGCCGCCGACGAAGGCACCGGCGACGACGCCGGCCGCCGGGCCGGACAGGAACATGGTGACCGGCCGCCGCGCCGCCTCGTCGGAGGAGGTGATGCCGCCCCGCGACTGCATCAGGTGCAGGCGGGCATCGTCCTCCCCCTCGACCAGGCTGCCGGCCAACTGGCGGACATAGTGGCCGACCTTGGGGCGGACATAGGCATCGAAGGCGGTGCAGCAGACCCGCTCGTACTCCCGGAACACCGGGTTGATGTCGGACGAGAGCGAGATCGCGAGGTCGGGGAAACGGACGGCCAGGAGTTCGGCGGTCCGGCGTTCGTGGACGGGGTTGAGGTAGCTGTTGAGGTAGGAGACGGCGACCGCCTCGATCCCGAACAGATCCTTCAGGCGCCCGACCTCGGCGATCACCTGCGCCTCGTCGAGCGGGGTCAGCACCTCGCCATGGCCGCCGATGCGTTCGCGAATGCCGACGCGCTGGCGGCGGGGCGCCAGAAAGCCCGGCGTTTCCGGCGCCGCGTGCAGGTCGTAGAGATGGGTCCGCTTCATCCGGCCGAGTTCGAGATGGTCGCGATGCCCCTCGGTCGCGAGCACCGCGAGGATGGCACCCTTTCGTTCGAGAAGGGCGTTGGTCGCGATCGTGGTGCCGTGGATGTGGATGATCTGCAGGTGATCGGCGTCAGCAACGCCGGCTGCCTTCTTGAGAAGGCCGACACCCTCGACGATGCCGGTGACGACGTCCGGGCTGGAGGGCGCCTTGGCGTGATAAAGGTGGCCGTCGATGACGCCCGCGATGTCGGTGAAGGTCCCACCGATGTCGATGCCGATCCGGTTCATAGGCGCCCCCCTTCAACTCCGCCCCGCCGCCTTCGCAGGGGCGGGCTATCTCAAAGACCCTGCCCATCATCTTGGCACGAATGCCCGACAGTGCGGCAGATCGTGGTTGACACCCTCGCCGGTCGCCCCGTCGCCGCCTTCGCGCCACCAGCCTGCAAGTCCGGCGCCAGGGCAACGCCGCCCGCGACCTGGCGAAATTACCCCGGGTGACTCTCGTTGCTGATTTTGCTCGCATCGCGGGTCGTTGACTGGCAGATTCATAACCCGGCTTTCGACCGTTGACCCGGGTTTCAGCCATGCCGCAAGACGCCGCGCGTGGGGACGCGTCGACAACGAGCGCGACACCTCAGGACCTCCAGGTGGAGACCCGCCTGATCCATCCGCAGGACTGTCGGGAATGGCTCAATGCCAATCCCACGACGGCGCGGCTGAATCCCCGGCTCATCGCATCCTATGCGCGCGACATGGCCGCCGGTCACTGGAAGCTCAACGGCGACCCCATCCTGTTCGCCAACGACGGCGGGCTGCTCGCCGGGCGCCACCGGTTGGAAGCCGCCCTCGCCTCCGGCAGCGCCTTACCGGCACTGATCGTCCATGGCGTCGATCGCGCGCATTTCGACACGCTCGACGCCATCCGCCGGCGGACGCTGGGCGACAT
>CAYNIS010000378.1:0-3903 GCA_964397055.1 uncultured Rhodospirillaceae bacterium
GGAGGACCTGGCGGTTCGCGTCCTGCAGGCGACGCATGAGATGGTTCGGCGGGAGAACGGCCTGCCGGTCTACCGCAACTGGTTCGAGGCGGTGGACGCGCGCACGGAGTTCGCGCCGGCGCAGCGGACGCCGGTTCCGGCGGTTCATGGCACGCACAACGCCAAGGTCGTGTCGTCGTTGCACGGGGAGACGATCGACGTCGACCAGCACGGGCGGGCGCTGGTGGCGTTCCGGTGGGACCGCAACCAGACGCCGGTTCGGGTGCGCCTGGGCCAGCCCTGGGCGGGGTCGCAATACGGCATGCATATCCTGCCGCGCGAGGGGGACGAGGTCCTGGTCGGCTTCGTCCAGGGATCGACCGACCGGCCGGTGATCCTGGCGAGCGTGCACAACTCGCAGACGCCGAAGATGTTCAACCCGGTGACCGGGTCCTATGTGTCGATCCCGGGGATCGTGGAGCATTCCGAGGAGCGGCCGAACCGTCATGCCACGGCGATCCACAACGCCGAAGGCAACATGCTGTATTTCGACGACGCGTCGGGGTCGGAACTGGTCAAGATCGACGCGCACAAGGACCTGGAGATCGAGGTCGGCCACCTGACCACGGCGGACGACCAGAACACCCGCTACATCGACGACGACGGCGCTGTCACGACGACGGCGAACCGCGGCACCTGGACGTCCGCCGACACCACCTACCAGGCGCTCTCCAGCCATTCGACCACCACCAGCACCAACGTGTCCGGTGTCACGGTGACGGAGACCGAGTATTCGGCGACCTTCCGCTATGC
Organism: uncultured Rhodospirillaceae bacterium; assembly: GCA_964397055.1. Lineage (GTDB taxonomy): Bacteria > Pseudomonadota > Alphaproteobacteria > CAYNIS01 > CAYNIS01 > CAYNIS01. The sequence continues at coordinate 793 of CAYNIS010000378.1, forward strand.
GGTGACCGGCACCAACCAGACCACGCCCCGTTTCGGCACCCTGACCGAGCTTGAGAACTATCTGAAGAACGTCCTCCAGGCGACCGCGCTCTACAAGACGTCGAGTACCGCCGACTTCTACATCGTCGGCACCCAGACCAACCGTATCCAGTATGAATTCACCAAGAACGACACCTCCTACTGGTTCGACACCAAGTCGCGTCCTGACGAGACCTACGAACCGGTCTACGCGACGACCCCCAGCTTCGAGGAGGACAAGGACAAGCGCGGGTCCCTCAGCGTGCGGGCCTATGCCGACTTCAACATCTTCGTCGGCAAGGGATCGAAGACGACCAATGACGAGTACGATCCGTCGGAGGGCTATAGGGAGAGCAACGTCAGCGAGCAGGCGAAGACCGACGCCTTCCTCGATCAGGACAATCGCGGCGATCTCAACCTCTTCATCTGCGGGCGGAAGCTCGAGCTGGCGCGCGGCCAGTACGGCTACACGGTCCACCCGTCCAAGGGCTACCTGACCGAGTGCTACTACAAGCTGCACGACTATCTCGGCACCAGCTTGACCGCTTCCATGTCCCAGGGTCATTCCGCATCGATCAAGCGGTCGACCTCCGGCAGTTTCGAGGCCGGCGTCAGCTTCTCCGGCAAGGTCTCCCTCGGCATGGAGTTGTCGCTCAGCGGTGCCTACAAGAACTCCGCCGGTGCGTCGGTCGAAAACACCATGGGCGTGTTCAAGATGGAACACACCACAACCTCCTTCAAGCTGTCGCATGCCTTCGGCCGCACCACCAGCGACCTGAAACAGGACGAGGGGGCGGCGATGATCACCAAGTCGGTCAGCCCGATCGGCATGGCCGCCGAGGGCACGCTGAAAGGAACCGTGTTCACGGTGATCAAGGCGGCGGAGGTGGCGATCAGCATCGCCATGGCGATCGCCATCTTCGGGGTCGGCATGTATGCGCGCGGGCTTGAGACCGACATGGAGGCGAAGGGCGGCGACGCCCTGGCCGACGAGACGATCAAGGACGACGTCTACGAGTTCCTGAAGGGCGACGTGCCGCGCCTGTCGCAGGCCTGCCAGATCATGTACGGCATCATCTGGGGCGTGAATATCATCGCGGGCGTCGTCTATATCGTGATCGGCGGCATCAAGACCGCGGACCCGACCGGCCAGGCCCACATCATCGACATCAAGGGCAAGATCCACCGGGCCGGGATCGCGACCTATGAGGGGCTGAGCTGGATCGGCCGCAACTGTATCCACCTGAAGGACAGTGTCCGGGCGCTCATGACCAACCGTGGCGCGCCGTCGAACACCACGACGCCATGATCACCGTGAGCGGGAAGGGCGGCGCAAGATGATCCCGAGCCTGATTCTGAAGACCGGTGATCTCTTGACGCTCGCGCCGATGGGGCCGGTCGTCTCGACCATTCTGATGCCCCATCCGATGGTCGGGAAGGGCCTTATCTACAAGGACACGACCCCCGTCTGTGTCGAGGGCGACGAAATTCCCCCCTCGGCCATGGTTCCACACGTCTACATCTCCGGCGCTTTTGTCATTCCCGGCACGATGAAACTCAACCTCACGCTGCCGGCTACCTCAAAGTCCTGGATCACCTCGGTCAGTGGCAAGAAAGTCCTCCTGATGGGGATCCCGTTCAACGTCACTCTCCAGGTCGTATCGCCCGCGATGCAGCCGCCACCCGGGCCCGGGCCGCCGATCCCCGACCCCTCCCCCAGCTATTCGGCCTTGGCGACCTACGTCTCGACCACGGTCTGGGAGATTAGTGCCTGACGGCCGTCTCCATCATCTGGCGGTAGGTTGCATGCCCGCTGGACGGAGGTGATCGCGGCAGCGCCGGCAGCGCCACGCGGCCGACGGCATCGAGACCGATTTCCTGCAGAAGGGTCGGAATGGCATTGGCCGGGTCGCCCACCAGCCGGTCCACGTCGGCGGTGACGACCGGCATCAGCCGCTTCCAGTGGGTCATGACCTCCTCCTCCGCTGCCAGAAGTGCGTGGATGTCCCGGAGGTCGTAGGCGAACGGGTTGGCGTCCGCGGGATAACTGCGCCGGAACAGGTCGAGCGCCGTCGCAGTCTGGTCGCGCCGGCAATGAACGATCACGGCCGTCGGGAAGACGAGGCGGATCAGCCCGCAATGGACGAAGTTCGCGGGATCGGGATCGATAGCCGGCATTTGTGTCATGCCGATATCGCGTCGGCGCACCGATCGGTATGCCCGGGCAATCGCCGCGTGGTCGCCCGGACCCGCCCCGTGCATCCACAGCGGATAGGCTGGCCGGCCTTGGCCGACCCGGCGGATCGCTTCCGCAAGCCACGCACGGTCGCCGCCACCGGCGACATCGGCATTGGCTGAGAGGATGGCACTCACGACCTCGACACCCCCCTCCGGCACGCCGACCAGGAAGACCGGGCGATCGTCCGCAGGGGCGAGTGCGTGGTCCGACCGGGGAGGGTCGGCTGCAAGGCAGTCGGTGAGCACCTGGACCGTCCGTTCGACCCAGGTTAGCCAGCCGTCCATGTCGAAGTCGCGGCGTGCCCGGACCAGCGTGTTCGCCCGTTGCCACGTCGTGAAGGCCTCCGCAAAGCGTTCGGCGCGGTCGAGCGCATCCCCGGCCCCAAACAGGAGGGAGGCCCGTTCGACCTCCCCCAAGGCCGGGGCGGCGGCAAGTTCGATCAGCCTGTCCGCGTCGCTGTCCGGCGGTGGTACCAGCGCCGGCAGCAGGGGTCGCGGCGTCCCGCCCAGCCGGCGCGCGACCTCGAGGGCCTCCGCAGCCTCGTCGTTCCGGCGGAGGTCGGCCAGCAGGGCCGCCCGCAGCCGATGCGGTTCCGCGGTTCCGGGGCTCAGTTCGCCGGCCCGTTCTGCGGCCTTCAGAGCCTCGTGCGGGAGGCGGAGGGCGGCAAGCACCAGGCCGCGCTGATGGTGGGCGCGCGCATCCGCGGGATCGGCTGCGATCAGCCGGTCGAGGGCGGCGAGGGCTGGGTCGGGCTGGCCGAGCAGCCGATGGGCCGTCGCCAGCGCCAGGAGGGCCACCGGCTGGGCCGGCTCCAGCGCCAGGGCAGCCGCTGCCACGCCGGCGGCCTCGCCCAC
>CAYNIS010000379.1:0-3900 GCA_964397055.1 uncultured Rhodospirillaceae bacterium
GGCGATTACGCCGGAGGTCGTCGTCGGGCCGATGTTCGCGGGCGTCAGGTCTCCGCGCGGCGGCCGAGCAGGGCCGCCGCGGTTGCCTCGTCGGCCGGGAAGAAGGATTCGATCGCAACCTCCGACAGGCTGATCTCGACCGCCGTCCCGAACACCGTCGTGGTGCTGATGAAGGACAGGACACCGGCATCGGTGGCCAGGCGGAACGGGATCGCGACACCGGCAAGGGCCGGGCCCGCCAGTGGTTCGGCCGCGGCTGGAGGCGGCAGCGGATAGCCGGCCAATTCCTGCCTGAGGGCGATCAAGGTGGCGTCCGCCGTAACCTCGATCTGCCGCGCGAGACGGGCGAGCACATGCTGCCGCCATTCGCGCAGGTTCACGATGCGCCCGGCCAGCCCGTCCGGGTGCAGGGTCAGCCGCAGCACGTTGAAAGGCGGGGTGACGAGAGCGGAGGCCACGCCGCCGATCAGCGGGGCGACAGCCTCGTTCGCGTCGACCATCGTCCAGTGCCGGTCGACGGCGAGGGCGGGGTAGGGTTGGTGGCCCCTCAGGATCGTCGCGACCGCCGCCAGGGCGGCCTTCATCTCCGGATCCTGGGCTGCCCGCTCCCGGAAATGCGGAGCGAAGCCGGCCGCCAGCAACAGCGTGTTGCGTTCACGCAGGGGCATCGCGAGACAGTCGGCAAGATGGAGGACCATCTCCCGGCTCGGGCGGCTGCGGCCGGATTCGATGAAGCTCAGATGGCGCTGCGAGATCTCGGCTTCCGAGGCGAGCGCCAGCTGGCTGAGGGCCCGGCGACGGCGCCAGTCGCGCAGCATCGGGCCGAAGGCGGGGCTGTGGGCACGGGCGGGGGCTTGGCTCATGGCGCGAGCGTGACAGAGACGATGATCTGGCGCCAATTACCTCTGACGTAACGATCAGCCGCTGGAGAACCCGACGGCGCCGGGCAGGATGGTGACGGCCTCACAGCCGGCGAAGCGGGCGATACGCGCAAGCTCACGCTCCAGCCGCTCGATCCGCGCGCGGGTCGGCCTGAAGGGCGGCTCCCACCACACCTGGCGCACGGCGAGGCAAGAGGTCGCCGGGTCGCGACGCATGTCGATACGACCGACAAAGCGCTCGCCTTCCAAGAGCGGAAAGACATAGTAGCCGTAGGTGCGCTTGGCCTCCGGCACGAACACCTCGATCCGGTACTCGAAGCCGAACAGGCGGGCGAGCCGGGCACGGTCGCGTATCACCGGATCAAACGGGCTGATCACGCGCAACTTTCCGGGCGGCGCCAGATCGTCGGCGACGGCCCCCGGATCGGCCAGGGCACGCCTGGGCGGACTGCCGTCCAGCGCCTCGACCATCACCCGGTCGAAGTCACGGGCGGCCGACGATGCCGCCCACCGGCGCACCTCCCCAAGCCGGAGGATGCCCCAGAAGCCGGCGATTTCGCACTCGGTCGCCAGGCCCAGCCGGGCGATCGCGTTGCGGCAGGCCCAGTCGATGAAAGCCCCCTCGTCAGGTACCACCGCACGGAGATCGGCCGGGATCACGCGTTCGCAGAGATCATAGACCTTCTCGAACCCGTCGCGCCGCGTGACCGCGATCACGCCTGTCCGCCACAGGTATTCCAGCGCCACCTTGGCCGGGTGCCAGTCCCACCAGCCCTGCCGCCCGCCGCCGCCGGGATCGTCGAAATCGCGGGCCCGCTGCGGGCCGACAGCCGCCAGGCGCGCCACCACCAGATCGAGGCTGTGCTGGAAGTCCGGCCCCTTGCGGGCGATCCAGCGCGCCTTCAGTGGCCCCGCGATGCGCGCGAAATGGCGCTGCCAGTAAGGGTAGAACCCGATCGGAATGATCGAGGCGTCATGGGTCCAGTTCTCGAACGCGCCGCGGTCCTTCTCGGTCAGCCAGGAAAGGTCCTGCTGGCGATAGGGGCGGCGCGCGGCGAGGATCATGTGATGGGCCCGTTCCACCGTCTGGATGCTGTCGACCTGGACGTAGCCCAGCCGATCCAGGACCGTGGCCGTCCGGCGGCGCAGGCTGCGATCCTGCGGCACCTCGCGGCCAAGCCCCTGACGTGCCAGCAGAATGCGGCGGGCGTGACGGGCGCTGATGTGGGCAGGGGCGGGATGGCCGGAAGCTGGCATCAGGGTCCGGTTTTCACAGCGGCAAAGCGTGCGCACTGGTGTGACAGCGCAGGTGTGGCAGTACTGGTGTGGCAGTACTGGCGTGGCAATACTGGCGCACACCATCGACCGCCTGGATCGACCCACCAGACCGGCTTCACGCAGTCAAAGCACATGGTCTGGACCTCGACAACCGGCGACCTCCAGAACCAGAGCGGGTCGGGGCAGCGCTGGACCGCATCCGGCCCGGCGCGTCTTCCAGCCAGACCGAACCGGCCTGGCTGGAAGATGCTCTAGCGCTGAGCTCTGGCCGCGATGGCCGCCATCTCCTCAGGCGTCACCCGGCCATCCATGTCGACGTCCACGCGCATGAAGGCCATTCCGTACTGGCCGAACCGCTGCACCACCGCCGACCGGCCAATGCCGTCCCGGGCGTTGAGATCAATGAGCGTGGTGAACTCGCTCAAGGTCAGGACGCCGTCGGCATCGACGTCGGCTTCTTGGAAGTTCCGGGCGACCGTGTCGCCGGTGGGATCGGCGGCCGCGGGGGTCGCGCCGACCGCGAACGCGACGACCAGGGCGGAAAGGGCAACGGTCTTCAACATCAGCCGGGTCCTCCAGGCCTCACGGGTTACCGCAGCGGCGGGGCGGTCGCGCGGCAGCCACGCGACCGCCACGGATCAGCGGCTGAACGAGCGATTGCGGGTGATGCTCTGCCCGCGCGGCCCGGTCGCCGTGCTGCTGCCGGAACAGCTGCCATTGGCACAGCTGCCGTTGCGGCTGCCGGTCACGGTCTGGCCCTGCGGGCCGGTCGCCGTGCTGCTGCCGGAACAGCTGCCGTTGGCACAGCTGCCGCTGTGGCTGCCGGTCACGGTCTGGCCCCTCGGGCCGGTCGTCGACGTGTTGCGCTCCCAGGCGCCAGCCTCGCCGACTGCGCCGAATGCAAGGGCGGCGAACAGGGCGGAGATCGCGAGGTACTTCGGCATTCTCTCATCCTCTCTCTCGGGGGGTGGGATCCGGCGACGGTTGTTCGGAAGTGTGCCGCCTTGGAACCCAGGCTAAGCCCCGGATGTCGCTGTGGTATCGACCCGCTGTAATGCTCTGTCGCGCCGGGTCACTGGCGCGTAACAGTTTGTAATCGCGGCCATTGCCGACTTGCCCCGCACGCCCGGATTGGCGGATCGTCAGGGCCATGAGAGACGCGCGCCCGGTCATCCTCATTGTCGACGACGACGCCGATATCCGGCGGCTGGTAGCCGAATTCCTCGCCCGGGAAGGCCTGGAGATAGAGGAGGCGGAGGATGCCGGGGCCATGGACGCGTTGCTTGCGCGTCGGGCGCCCGACCTGATCGTCCTGGACCTCATGCTGCCGGGGGAGGATGGCCTGTCGATCTGCCGCCGGCTGCGGGCCCAGGGCGGGCCGCCGATCATCATGTTGACGGCGAAGAGCGATGAGATCGACCGGGTCGTCGGACTGGAGCTGGGGGCCGACGACTATCTGGTGAAGCCGTTCGGCCCGCGCGAACTGCTGGCCCGGATCAGGGCCGTGTTGCGCCGCGCGACGGAGCCCGCGCCGGCCCAGGCGTCGCCGGCCCGGCGCCTCGCCTTCAATCGCTTCGTCGTCGATCTCGATGCACGGCAGATCGCCACAGAAGCCGGCAACCTCGTGGCCCTCACCAGCGGCGAGTACGATCTCCTCGCCTGCTTCCTGCAGCGCCCGCGCCGGGTCCTGTCGCGCGACTACATCCTCGACCACCTGCGCGGCCGCGGCGCGGAGCCATTC
>CAYNIS010000380.1:0-3861 GCA_964397055.1 uncultured Rhodospirillaceae bacterium
GGGGGGGGGGGGGCGGCCAGCGAAAGCCCGTCGCGGGCAGGAACCGGTCGATCAGCGGCACGCAGGGCGCCAGCATCACGAGGGCCAGGATCACGTCCGCGCGGATGCGGAACTCGAAGCGCAGGGTGAAGGCGAGGGCGGCCACCAGGAGCGCGAAGATGAGCCGACCGGCGCGGTGGTCGGGGATGGTCTTCGGGTCCGAGATCATGAAGAACGCGAAGATCAGAAGCGCGCCCGACTGCACCTGATGCGTCAGGATCGTCCAGGGATCGCCCAGCCAAAGGACTCGTGCTGCCAGCAGGCCGACATAGCCCGCAAGGAAGAAGCCGGTGATGTCGGCCCGCGAAGACCGCGCCAGGACCAGGGTGCCGGCCATCGCCAGGAGGGCGACCAGCCAGGGCGTCGAGCCCCACTGCCCGGGCGAGAGCCAGGCCTGGTCGAAGGCGAAGGTCACCGCGACGATGGCGACGTTGGCGGGGTTGAAGATGTGCTTGCCGTTGACCCGGATCAGGAATTTGGAGCCGATCGCGATCAGCCCGGCCAGCGCATAGAGCATGGGATCGGCGCTCCGCATCAGGATCGCGAGCGAGAAGGAGGTGATCAGCGGGCTCATCGGGTCGAAGCGGATGTGCGCCCATCGGCTGCCGATCGCCTGCACGCCGAGGCTGGCGGCCAGCGCCGCCGGGAACGCCAGGAGCGGCGGGCCGAAATCGCTCCACCACAGCGACAGGGCAAGCAGGGTCGCCAATGTCACGACCTGGAACGGCCTCGGATCCCGTGCCCGCGCGAGGATCCGGGCAAGCCAGCCTTCGCCCGCCGGAGAGTGATCGAACCCGAGAGCCAGGGTCATCGTCGGCTGCTCCTGCTTGCGATCGAGCCTCCGCTGTCACGGTCGCCCGGCCGCACCACTTGTCCGATACCGGGGCGTCTGGGCACCCTTGTCGGACGCTCGCGACGGTCGACCTATATCCAGGCAGGGTGATGGCCCGGTTAACGCATATCCGCCTTATTGTTGGGGTTATTCCGGGGCACGGGCGCCCGCCGTCGAACGGACTCCCCACAATCCAAGGGAGGCGTCATGCTGCGGCGGCTGGTTGGGCGTACCTCGGCGAAGCTGGCACGGCTCGGCAGAGGCCTGGTCCCGCGTCGGCCGCCGCCAATGGGCCGCGGCGGCATCGGACTTGCAGGCGAAACGACTGGAGAAGCCGGGGAAGAGACCGGCTTCACGTCCCTGGTGATGAAGGCACCCGACATGCCCGACGGCCTGGAACCGGATTGCGTCAAGGCGGTCACCGATCTCTCGGTGATCGATGCCGCCCAATGGGACGCCTGCGCCGGAAAGGACAACCCGTTCCTCGCCCACGGCTTCCTGATGGCGCTGGAGGAATCGGGGTCGGTCGGGCCGCAGACTGGGTGGCAGCCCTGCCATATGGTGGTGGAGGACGCGCGCGGTCAGATCATCGGGGCGGCCCCGATGTACCTGAAGGGCCACTCCTATGGCGAGTACGTGTTCGATCACGCCTGGGCGCACGCCTATGACCGCGCCGGCGGCTCCTACTACCCGAAGCTCCAGATCGCCGTCCCGTTCACGCCGGTGACCGGCCCGCGGCTGCTGATCCATCCGGAGGCCGATGGCGAGCGCGTGGCGGCGATCCTGATCGGGGCGATCGAGGAGGCGGGCCGCAAGTTCGAGGCGTCGTCGGCCCACGTCACCTTTCCGATCGACCGCGACCTCGACTGGCTGACCGGTGCCGGCTGGCTGAAGCGCGTCGGCGTCCAGTATCACTGGAACAACAACGGCTATGCCGGCTTCGACGATTTCCTGGCCGCCCTGTCGTCGCGCAAGCGCAAGGCGATCCGCAAGGAACGCAAGGCGGTGGCCGAGGCGGGGGTCGAGATTCTGACGCTCACCGGCGGGGACCTGGAACGCGAGCATATGGACGCGTTCTACCGCTTCTACCTCGACACCTCCGACCGGAAATGGGGCTGGGCCTACCTCACCCGCGACTTCTTCCACCGCCTGCGCGACCGGCTGGCGGATCGGGTCGCCCTGGTCATGGTCCGGGCCGAGGGACGGTGGGTCGCCGGCGCCCTCAACCTCATCGGCCAGAACACGCTCTATGGCCGCAACTGGGGCTGCGTCGACGACTACAAGTTCCTGCATTTCGAGGCGTGCTACTACCGCGCCATCGACTTCGCGATCGAAAACGGCCTCGCCACGGTGGAGGCTGGGGCGCAGGGGCAGCACAAGATCCAGCGCGGCTATCTGCCGACCGAAACCTACTCGGCCCACTGGTTCGCCGATCCCCATTTCACCTGGTCGATCGGCCGCTACCTGGAGCGGGAACGCGAGCACCAGGCGCTCCAGATCGCCGCGTTGATGGAGGAGTCGCCGTTCCGCAAGGGCGACGACTGAGCCGGGCCGGGAGGCTGGCGCCGCCAGGCAATTCCGGGTACCTAGTTCCGGTCAGAGAGACCGGACTGCTCCTCGGGGCGACGGGGCAGTGCGGCCGGCAGCCAACTTGGGGAGGGGAGGTTCGCCATGGCCGACAGCCATACTGTCGTGACCCGCACGGGTCTGTTCGGGAACATCGGGCGCTCGTTCGGTGGCGTGATCTTCGGGCTCGTCCTGTTCATCGCCGCGTTCCCGGTCCTGTTCATCAACGAATGGCACGCGGTGTCATTGCGCGGCGCCTTGACCGCCGCCGAGGCCGAAACGGTCGAGGTCGCGATCGAGCCGATCGACCAGGCCAACGACAATCGCCTGGTCCACATTGTCGGAAGGGCCGAGACGGAACGGACCCTCGGCGACATCAAGTTCAATCTGTCGTTCGCCGACACGCTGATCCTGATCCGCGAGGCGGAGATGTATCAGTGGAAGGAGACCAAGCGGACCCGCACGGTCGACGAGACGGGGGGTGGCAGCCGGACCGAGACCACCTATTCCTATTCGCGCGAGTGGAGTTCCAGCCTGATCGACTCGTCCCGGTTCAACCGCCGGCAGGGTCACGAGAACCCGCGCGACATGCCGATCCAGGGGGCGAGCTTCAAGGTCGACGACGCCCGGGTCGGTGCCTTCCGGCTGAACGACGACGTACTGTCAGAGTTCACTGGAGAGGCGAGTGCCGCGCAGATTCCCGGCGACTACAGCCCGCCGGCCCAGTTCCGCAAGGAAGGCGGATACCTCTACACCGGCTTCGGCAATCCCTCGTCGCCGGAGGTCGGGGACATCCGGGTCAGCTTCCGCCGCCTGCCGGAACTGGACGTCAGCGTGATCGGCCAACAGGCCGCCGGTGCCATCGGTACCTATCGCGGCTACCAGGGCCATGACCTCCTGCTGGCGGAGCCCGGGCGCCTGGGTGTCGCGCAGATGTTCGAGATCGCCCATGGCGAACTCAACATGTTCATGTGGGTGATCCGCTTTGTCGGCTTCTTCATGATGCTGGTCGGCATCCGGTTGTTGTTCTCGCCGCTGCAGGCGGTCGCCAACCTGCTCCCCATCGCCGGCCGCATGGTCGGCGGCGTCGGCTGGCTGGTCGCCTTCGCGATCGCGCTGCCGGTGTCGATGATCACCATCCTGATTTCCTGGTTCACGGTCCGCCCGCTGCTGTCGATCGGCCTGATCGTTCTGGCGCTGGTCATCTCCGGCGGTATCTGGAAGATCATCCCGAAGGGCGAGGGGGACGAGGTTGCGACCCCGCCGCCGCCGCCGCCATCGACGGGTGCCCCGCCGCCGCCCCTGCCGAGTTGAGCGGGGGGGCCGAGTTGAGCGGGGGGCCGAGTTGAGAGCGCGGCGATGAGCCGGCTGGCGCCCTGGGTGCTGGCAGCCCTCCTGTCAGGGCCGGCATTGCCGGCGGCCGC
>CAYNIS010000381.1:0-3844 GCA_964397055.1 uncultured Rhodospirillaceae bacterium
GGGCGCTTCCTTGTCCTCGCCCTTGGCGCGCGCATCCTTCAGGCGGCCGACGATCTCGGTCAGGGTCGTTTCGACCTTGGGCAGGTGGCCCGACCCCGGTTCCTCGCACTTCTCGTCGTACAGGGTCTCGATCCCGGACATCGACGCGCGCGCGCGCTCGACGGCCGCTTCCAGGCGGTCGAACACGTCCGGCGGGGTCAGCTTCAGGCTGACGTCCAGATCCGCCCGGGTCAGCTCGCCCTCTTCGGCAGCCTGCTGACGATCGCCGCTGCCCACCTGCTCGCGTTCGCGCCGTTCGACGGTGCGCCACTCGAGCAGGGTGACCGGCTCGGCGAGGGCGGTCTTGGGTTCGGACAGGCGCGCGGAGTTGAGCGCGTCGGTCGCGTTCTTGTCGATCCATTCGAGGATCAGCAGGCGCGCTTCCGGCCCATCGTCCTCGTCGATCTCGGGATGCATGTGATCCCAGTTCTGCTCGCTGAGCGCCTTGATGAGATCCAGCCCGTCAGCCAGCCCGTCCAGGCCGGCCTCGTAGATCATCGCCTCGGTCAGCCAGGCCGCGAGTTGCAGGTCCTTGGACTTCTTGGACAGTGCCTCGGTCGCCGCCTTGATCACGGTCGACCAGTCGGCGCGCTTGATCTCCCGCTGCCAAAGGCCCTGCGGCAGATAGTCCGGCTCCTGCTCGCGCGCCTGCTTGATGGTGTCGTAGACCGCCTCATAGCGCAGCGACGGGCCTGCGGGTTCGTCACCGGGAAGCGGGGCCGCCAGGGCGGCGATGTCGATCGGACCGGCCATCGTCGTCACTGCCTCCCTGGAACCTGGAAAATCGGCGGTGCGGCCGGTCCACCGGCGCCGAGACCGCTCGCTCCCGGCAGCGGCAGGGTGGCCGCGGGGAAGCCGCCGGGTGCCGTGCGCATGCCGGGGAACGGGCTGCCGAAGCCCGGCGGGGCGAGGGCCGAGACGTCGGGCGGGACCAGGCCTGTCGGCAACGGGGCCCGGGTCGGGAAGTCGCTCAACCGCACGCGCCGGCCCTGGGCGGTCAGCCGAAGTCGGGAGTAGAGGATGGCGCGGGCGCCTTCGACCGCCGCGACACCGTCCTCGTTGGCGAACGCCACCGGCAGTTCGAAACGCAGCAGATGGGGGTCGTCGTCCAGCCGATCGCCGGTCGAATGCTGACCGACCAGGGTGAACAGCGCCCACGGGCCGGTGTAGCGCAATTCGGCGCTCAGGCCGTCGACGGCATAGCCCGGGGTCACCGCGCTGTCGTCCGGCAGCACCGGCGCGTTCGACGCCCAGCGGAACCCGACAGTGATCGGTTGACCCGGCCGCCAGGCGAAGTTCTCCGGCGTGGTGAACAGGGTGGCGACATCCTCGGCGACGCCAAGGTCCCACTCGATGACGTTCTCCGCCCCCAGTTCGTCGGCGCGGTTGACCCGGAAATCGACATCGAGGCCGTAGCGCAGGGAGCGGCCGTCGTCGGTGTCGACCAGGCCCCGGCGGATCGGCTCCAGCGCGCGGTCCAGGCGGTCGAGGAAGTCCGGCACCCGCTCGCCGGCGACACCGGTGCCGATCCAGTAGCGCGGATCGCCGATGCCACGGTTCATCGCCCGGTCGAAGGCATCGACGAAGATGATCAGCCGTTCCGGCGGCACCGGAGCGGCTTCGTGCAGCAGCTCGAGCGGGACGAAGGGGGCTCGGTTCGACATCTCTCGGTTGAACTGGCCCGCAATCGCCGCATAGATCGCCTGGATCGACCGTGCCTTCAGCTCGATGCAGCGTTGGGCGACAGCGTCGGAGAGGCTGCGCAGGCGATTGGCGAAGAAGGTGTCGCCCTCCGCCCTGGTCGCCGGCAGGGCCAGATCGCAGCGGTCGACGGTCGCCCGCGGCATCCGGGTGACGATGTAGCTTTCGAGGGCGACCAGCAGGTTCGACGGGTCCTCGGCCCCGTAGCCTTCGAGATCTTCCAGGATCACGCGCCAGCGCGACAGGCTGCCGACCAGGTCGATCTGGTATTCGAAGGCGTTGTCATAGAGGAACGCCAGCGGCGGGCCGGCCAGGTCGACCGCGAGCGTACGCAGGCGCGAACGCTGGCGGGCGAGGAACGTCGCCAGCCCGACCTCGCTCGCGACACCGAACGCATCGAAGGCGAGGCCCGGGCTGCCGTCCCAGTTCGCCAGGGCCGACGGATTCATGCGGTAGAAGCTCGCCCGGTCGATCAGCTCGTCGGTCGAGTTGATCAGCTTCTGTGCCTCGCTGCCGGCGAGGGTCAGGAGCCGGCGCTGCATCTCGCGGGCGTCCAGCCGATCGAGGGTCAGCAGGATCTCGGAAATGATGCGTCCCGCCGCCTCGAAATTCTGCACGCGCTGCCTGAGGGAGGTTTCGAAGCCGAGGCCGGATGCGCTGTTGCGAACCGGGCGCACGGTGATCGCCGCGCCGATCGCACGGCCCAGCACGTCCAGCTTTTCCTGGCGGACGACCCGGTCCAGGGTGACCTCGACCACGCGACTGTCGCTGCGGCCGATCAGGCGGGCGTCGATTTCCGCCATCAGTTCCAGGCCGGCGCGGAGCTGCTCGAGGCGCCAGTCGATGTAGCGGTCTGGCCCGAGCGGCTGGGGGATCGCCTCGACCCCGCCGAGATCGCCCTGCATTTCCACCCGCAAGCCGTCAGCGCCGAGCCCGCTCGCCCGGTCCAGCGGGCGGAACCCGGTGAGGCGCTCATAGACCTCCCGCACCGGCCGGGAGAGCGCGACGGTGCCCTGTCCGACCGCCAGGATCGGCCCCAGGCCGGGGACCGAGATCGACCGGACCTCGTCGGCGAAGGCCTGGATCTCGTCATTCGCCCGGCGCTCCATGCGTTCCTGGATGCCCGGCCCGATCAGCGGGTTGACCCCGACCTGGCTGACAATCTGGTCATAGCGGGGATCGAGGCTGAACGGGCGGGTGCCCAGCCAGTCATAGCGGCGGCTGTCGATCAGCTGGACCAGGACATCCAGATCGCCGCGCAGCGTGCGCAGCCGCGCGAGATCCCGTTCGCTGGCGCCGATCACGACGCTGCCCTCCGACAGCAGCCGCTGCACCCGGCGCAGGCGCGTGGTCAGGTCGTCGCGGCTGGTCAGGTCGAACAGGAAGTCCTCGAAGCGGCGAAGGATCGTCGCCTGGGCGCTCTCCTGGAAATCCGCTCCCGAAACCGGCTGGAGCAGCAACGCGTCGCCACCGCCCAGGGAGGCCGCGCTGACATCCGGAAAGAAGTCGTCGGGCAGGTCCAGGCCGTAGAGGTAGGAGACCAGGTTGCGCAGGGCCAGACTGTCGCGACTGCCGGACTGGAGCTTGGCATAGTCTTCGAGGGCGCCTGCAAGCTGGTCGAACCGTCCCAGAGGTTCGGCCAGCAGGCTGTAGTCGGGATAGGGGCGATCGCGACCGGTCGCCGCCCGATTGTCATCGGCGAACAGCCGCGTCGTCAGGCTGGGCGAGGTGATCGCGAGCGCGCGCTGGCGCAGCGACGTGGTGATGCTCTTGAACAGAATCTCGATGTAGGCGCCGGCCTGAAGGCGGTCGATGTTGTTCGGCAGTTGGGCGAACCACGACCCGGGCGAAAGCCAGAAGCGCAGTTCCGAACCGTTGAGGCCGGAAAGCCGACGCAGGAATTCGATCGAATCCTGCCTCAGGATGGCGGCGGCGTCCTCGTCGTTGCGGGCGACCTGGACGCGGCGATAGTCGCGGGCGATGCCGGTGGTCAGCGCGCGCAACTGCGGCACGCGTCCGGCGAGGCTGCGATCGATCGAGAAGGCGCCGAGAAGGCCGAGCACGATCAGGGCGGCGACGGCGATCTGGGCGCGGCGGACATCCT
>CAYNIS010000382.1:0-3843 GCA_964397055.1 uncultured Rhodospirillaceae bacterium
GCCTGGCCGCCCATCTCCCCATCCTGCTCGAAGGGCCACGCCCACAACGTCGACGTGCCGGGCATAACCGGCGAGCCGACCGGATTGGCGGCGACCAATGCGGCGACCTGGAGACCGTCGGCGTCGACCGCCGACGCGGTTCCGAGCCCGCCCTTCAGCGTGCCCGCCTTGGCCCCGTACCCCGCGCCGGCGTTGCCGAGCGCGATCCCGGGCCCGGCCGCTTCCGCCGCCGCGCGGCCCAGCGCGCGATAAGGCGGCGTGTCCCAGGCCTTGTCGCCGCCATTGGCGAGGTCATAGAGGATTGCCGCCGGGACGATCGGCACCACCGCCCCCGGGGCGGCATAGCCGCGGCCCCGCGCCGCCAGCCATTCCGCGACCCCCTGGGCGGCGTCGAGGCCCCAGACCGAGCCACCGGACAGCACGATCGCATCGACCGCCTGGACAAGGTTCCCGGGGTTGAGAAGGTCGGTTTCCCGGCTGCCGGGGGCGCCGCCGCGGACATCAACCGCCGCCGTCACACGATCCTCCGGGAGCACCACGGTGACACCGGTCCAGGCCCGGCGGTCCTCGGCATTGCCGACCGCCAGACCGTCGACGTCGCTCAGCGCGTTGAGGGGGCCCGGTCTCATCGGTGCGGTCCCATCAGGTCGGTCTCATCGGTGCGGCCTCACCCGAAGCTCGCCCGGTAAACGGTCGCCTCGGCCTCGATCCCGATATCGACGCCGCTCAGCCGGCCGTCACGCCGGGCACGCAGAAGCGCCCGGCCGACCGGCAGGAAAAGCGTCTCCCCGCTGGTCGGGGAGGCCCGTTCGACGCGCACGACCAGGCTGTCCACGCCCGCGGTCCGGCAGCGCCGGATCTCCTCGAACAGCCGCTCCAGGGCCGGCCGCGGATCCAGCCCGCGCAGGTCCAGTTCCGCCGTCCCGGTGACCGGTCCTGCGAACAGGGCATCGATGTCCTGGCGCTCGTAGAACGGCAAGGATGCGCCCTCAGGCCACGCCGGCTTCGCCGTCGGACTGGGCCCGATGATCGCCGGGCCGGCCGATGGTCGCCTGCAAACACCTGAGCACGCCAAGCGTGTCGCCGTCGTTCAGGGCGCGGACGGCGGCATGGATGACGTCCGAAATCTCCCGGTCGCCGGAGATCAGCGCCTCCGCCGCGATCTTGGACCCGAGGGAGATGAACCTTTGCCGGTTGTGGGCATCGTCCGGGTCGAGGTGCAGAAGCTGGCCCAGCAGGTACAAGAGCTCGATCGGCTCTTGCGCCTGTTCGGGCAGCATGACGTCGCGCTCCCGCAGAAGGGTCGCGTGGTTCAGGATCTCGACCTCGATCGCGCGGCCCTGCGGGTTGCGCAGGACGGCCCCGTTGATCGCCAGTCTTTCGCCCGGGCGCAGACGGAACTTGAGCGGCATGGACGGTCATGCCCCGACGTTGCGGAAGGAATTCCCCCCACCAGTAACGCCCGGGGCCCCCCGCCGGCAACCCGCCGGCGCCGGTCAGGCGGCGTCGTGGAAGATGATGCCGAGGGTCTCGCGCCGGCCCTCCGTGATGGTCGAGACACCATGGCGCATCTCCGTCCGGTAGTCGCCGCGGCTGCCCCGGACCGGGCGGTGATGGACCGGAAAGACCACCGCATCCCCCTGGTCGAGATCGACGACATGGCCCCGGCTCTGCTGGCGCGGGCGCTGTTCGACCAGCATGAAGTGGCCGCCGCGGAAATCCTGCCGCGGCCGGGAGAGCAAGGCCGCGACCTGCAACGGGAAGACCAGATCGCCATAGAGGTCGCGGTGCAGGCAGTTGTAGTCGCCGGGTCCGTAGCGCAGCAGAAGCGGGGTCGGACGGGTCTGACCCGCGGCCCTGCAGCGGTCCCGGAATTCGCCGAGGGTGGGCGGGAAACGCGGGTCGCGGCCGAGCCGTTCCTGCCAGCGGTTGGCGACCTCGGCGAGCGGCGGGTAGAGCCGGTCGCGCAACAGCCGGACCGGTTCCGGCAGCGGGTCGGCGAAATACTGGTATTCGCCCTGGCCGAATCCGTGCCGGGCCATAACGATACGGCTGCGGAACAGGTCCGGGCTGTCGTATAAGCTGGTGAGCGTGCATGCTCGGCCGGGGGTCAGCAGGCCGGGAATGACTGCGTGGCCGGCGGCATCCAGCTGGGAGGCGACAGTCGACCAGTCGATCGCGGCAAGCCGGTCGGTGATCTCCCGGGCACCCTCGTCGGTGTCACGGTCGCCGTCTTGATGAGCGGGAAGGGGCGCGGAATTGGCGGTCATCTCGATGCTCCGGGGATCTCGTCGCGGTGACTGCCAGCCTCGGCCGGGGAGGACCGTCGGCACCACCCGTTTCCTGTGCCGCCGCCGGATCGGATCGTCGACCAGGGGGACACGATGAGCGTTGCACCGGTTCCGCTGTCGGCTGGCGCTGGCAATGTCATCAACGTCAACGAAGGCTCAATCCAGGCGATCGTCGTCCATCGCGACTTCAAGCCGTTGTTCGCCAACAAGGCCTACGCCGAAATGTTCGGGTTCGAGTCGGTCGAAGCGCTGCTCGCCGAGCCCTCGATCCTGCCCCTGATCCCGGAGGATCAGCGCGGGCGCGCCGCCGACGACTACGGCAAGCTGATTTCCGGCAAGCGCTCCTCGACCCGGCTTCGGGTATCGAGCGTGCGCCTGGATGGCCGGGCGATCTGGACCGATCTCGTCGACTATGTCGTGACCTGGCATGGCGAACCGGCGGTCCAGGTGACCCTGGTCGACGTCACCGCGGAGGTCGAGGCCGCGGCCCGGGAGGAAGCACAGGCGGCCCTGGTCCAGGCGGCCTTCGCCGCGATGCCGGACGCCCTGTGCGTGCTCGACCCGGCCGGCCGGGAGATCATGGCGAACCCGCGGTTTTCGACATTCTGGCTGGCCGACGCGCCGTCGCGGGAGGATCCGCATTTCCACCGCCGCGCCGTGGCGGAGCCGCTGGTCCAGCTTCGCGACAAGGGGGAGAGCCGGGTCGAACTGGAAACGCCCTGCGGGCGCATCGTCGACGTGCGCCTGTCGGCCGGCCCGGCGGGCGGCCATGTGCTGACCTATGTCGACGTGACCGAGCACAAGCGGCTGGAGGACCAGCTGCGCCGGCTGGCCACGACCGATGCGCTGACCGGCGTCTACAACCGGCGCACCATCCTGGAAATCGCCGAACGCGAGATCGCCCGCGCGATCCGCTATGAAAAGCCGTTGGCGATGCTGATGCTCGACATCGACCACTTCAAGCGGGTCAACGACACCTATGGCCATCAGGCCGGCGACGAAGTGATCCGCAATGTCTGCAACATCTGCTCCTCGGAAATCCGCGGGGCGGACTTCTTCGGCCGCCTGGGCGGGGAGGAATTCGGCGTCATCCTGCCGGAGACCGCGATCGACCCGGCCTGGCACCTGGCCGACCGGCTGCGCGACCTGATCGCGGGGAGCGTGATGGACGAGGTTGCGGAGGGCTTCCGGGTGAGCGTGTCGATCGGTGTGTCCCAGCGCCGGCCGGCGGACAGCGTCGAAGCCCTGATGCAGCGCGCCGATGCCGCACTCTACGCCGCCAAGCGCGCCGGCCGCAACCGGGTGGCGCGGGCCGACCAGCTGACCGGGGAGGTCACCGCCGGCCCGTGAGGCCGGAACCTCAGTCGGTCGGGAAAGCGACGACCTTGAGGGTCGAGGTGGCGGTGGCCACGAGGACCCCGGTGCTGTCCACCAGTTCGGCATTGACGAACTTGGTCGCGCGGCCGCCGCCGGTGACCCAGGCCTTGATCCGGGCGAGGCCGGCCTGGGCCGCGGAGAGATAGTTGATGGTGAGCGACATGGTGAGGCCATA
>CAYNIS010000383.1:0-3839 GCA_964397055.1 uncultured Rhodospirillaceae bacterium
GCACACGGTGGCCGTCGATGCCTGGGACGCGGCGCTCGCGGCCCTCGTACCCGGCCGCCCGATCGGCGAGGTCTTCGACGCCTACGCCAAGGTCTGCGATGACGCCGGCATGGCAGCCCACCGGATGAACGCCTGCGGCTATTCGCTCGGCACCACCTTCCAGCCGAACTGGATGGACTGGCCGATGTTCTATCGCGGCAACCCGGTGGTGGCGGAGCCGGGCATGGTGTTCTTCGCGCACATGATCCTGATGGACAGCGAGAGCGGGACCGCGATGTGCCCGGGCCAGACGGTGATCGTCAACGCCGACGGGCCGGAGGTGCTGTCGCACCACGCGCTCGACCTCGCGGTCCTCTAAGCCGCCTCCGCGTTCGCTTCCTCGTAGGCTTCGGCGGCCTCGATCCAGGCTTGCTCGGCGGCTTCCAGGTCCTTCTCGACCGTGCCCAGCTTCTTCTGAAGCTGGGTCAGGCGCCCGGGGTCGCCGGCGTAGAGGGCGGGGTCGGCCATTTCCTCCTGCAGCTTGGCGCGCTTGGCCTCCAGGTCCGCCATGCGCTTTTCCGCCTGGTCCAGCGCCTTCTTGAGCGGGGCGAGGCGCTGGCGCTTCTCGGCCGCCGCGCGCCGGTCATCGCGCCGGGAGGCCGGGTTCGCGTCGCCGACCGCCCGTCGGGCTTCCGACCGCTCGGCCCGGCGCTGGTCGAGGAGCTGGCGCTTGTAGTCGTCGAGGTCGCCGTCGAACGGCCGGCAGGTGCCGTCGGCGACCAGCCACAGGCGATCGGCCGTCATCTCGACGATATGCGGGTCGTGGGCGACCAGGATCACCGCCCCGGGGAACTCGTTCAGCGCCTCGATCAACGCATCACGGGTTTCGATGTCGAGGTGGTTGGTCGGCTCGTCCAGGAGCAGGAGATGCGGGGCCGAGCGGCTGATCAGGGCCAGAAGCAGGCGCGCCTTCTCCCCGCCCGACAGCGCCGACACCTCCGTCTCGACCCGGTCCTGCGGGAAGCCGAAGGAACCGAGGAAGGACCGCACCTCCTGCGGGCGCTTGTCGGGCAGCGCGCGGGAGGCTTCCTGCAGCACGGTCCGGGTCGGGTCGAGTTCGTCGACCTGGTGCTGGGCGAAATAGGCGACCTTCAGCTTGCCGGCCCGGGTGACGTGCCCCGCCATCGCCTCCAGCCGGCCGGCGATCAGCTTGACCAGGGTCGACTTGCCGTTTCCGTTGGCGCCGAGGAGCGCTATGCGGTCGTCGGGGTCGAGGCGGAGTTTGAGGTTCTTCAGGACCGCGTGGCCGTCATAGCCGACCGCGGCATCGTCCAGGGTGACCAGCGGCGGGGCGAGGTCGTCCGGGGCCGGCAGGCGGATGGTCGGAGCGTTGTCCTCCAGGATCGCGGCGACCGGCTCCATCCGTTCCAGCATCTTGATGCGGCTTTGGGCCTGTCGCGCCTTCGACGCCTTGTAGCGGAAGCGGTCGACGAAGGCCTGCAGGTGCGCGCGCCGCTCCTCCTGCTTCCGCGCCTCCGCCTCGGCCAGGGCCGCGCGCTCCCGGCGCTGGCGCACGAACTGGTCGAAGTTGCCGCGATAGAGGGTGAGGCCGCCGCGGTCGAGATGGAGGATCGCCTCCGGCACCTCGTTCAGGAGATCGCGGTCGTGGCTCACCAGGACGACGGTCTTCGGATAGCTCTTGAGGTAGCCGACCAGCCACAAGGCGGCTTCGAGGTCGAGGTGGTTGGTGGGCTCGTCGAGCAGCAGGACATCCGGTTCCAGGAACAGGACGGAGGCCAAGGCCACGCGCATGCGCCAGCCGCCGGAATAGTCGGAGGTGGGCCGGGCCTGGGCCGCCTCGTCGAAGCCGAGGCCGGAGAGGATCTGGGCGGCCCGCGCGGTCGCCGAATACGCCCCGATATGGTCCAGGCGCTCGTGAATCTCGGCGATGCGGTGCGCGTCGGTCGCGGTTTCGGCCTCTGCGAGCAGGCTCGTGCGCTCGGTATCGGCGGCCAGCACGGTGTCGATGAGGCTCGTCGGCCCGCCCGGGACCTCCTGGCGGACCATCGCCATGCGCGCGTCCTGGGGCAGGCTGATGCCCCCCTGGTCGGGCTGCAGGTCGCCGGCGATCAGCTTCAGCAGGGTCGACTTTCCGGCGCCGTTGCGCCCGACCAGGCCGACCCGGTGGCCGGCCGGAACCTGCACGCTCGCCTCTGAAATCAGGGTGCGTCCGGCGATCCGGTAGGTCAGGTCCTGTATCGAGAGCATGGCGGCATCCCGGAAAGGCGAGGTTATCCGGCGTTGTCCGGTCGGATGGGCTTGGATATAAGCCCGGCGGCTTCCAGGTGGCTATGCAGTCACGAGGCCGATCAAAGTCTCGTCAACGGGGAGGCCGGATATGGCCGTCGAACGTACCCTTTCGATCCTGAAACCCGACGCCACCCGGCGCAACCTCACCGGCAAGATCAATGCCCGGTTCGAGGACGCGGGGCTTCGGATCATCGCCCAGAAGCGCCTGCAGCTGACCACGCAGGAAGCCGAGCAATTCTATGCCGTGCACGCCGAGCGGGCGTTCTACCGCGACCTCGTCGACTTCATGACCTCCGGCCCGGTCGTGGCCCAGGTGCTGGAGGGCGAGGACGCGATCGCCAAGAACCGCGAGGTGATGGGGGCGACCAACCCGGCCAATGCCGCCGAGGGCACGATCCGCAAGGACTTCGCCGAATCGATCGAGGCGAACTCGGTGCACGGCTCCGACAGCCCGGAGACCGCGGCCGAGGAGATCTCCTTCTTCTTCGCGAAGACCGAGATCGTCGGCTAGCGCGTGTTCAAGCGATATGGACCCACATCGCGGTTCGGAACGCGCGCCAACCAATTGAATCTGAGCATTTTCCCAACCGTCGGACCGGTTACGTCGGGTTGGGAAGATGCTCTGGCAGGTCGCCCTGCAGGCAAGCGGAGGGGCCGGTGCTTCACTGCACCGGCCCTTTTCGTGTCAGAGCAGGGTGAGCGCCATCAGGATCAGGAGGACGGCGATCGCCCCGCCGATGACGGTCGCCGACTGGGTGAACCTGTCCCACATCTCCATGTGGGCGTTGGGGTCTTCGCCGTAGCTCATCGGCCGTCCTGTTCCTCGTCTGCTCAAGGTCTCGTCGCATGCACGACCGCGCGCGGTCATATTCACGGGCGCTGACATAGGGTGTCAGGGACCCGGCGATCAAGGGTCTCGATCACCGGGCCATCCAGCGTCAGCCGGCGGCGACGTCGGGGTTGATGACGGCATCCGCCGGCGCCGGGCCGTCGACCCGCGCCAGATCGCCGTCGATCTCCACCCGTCCCTCGGCGATCAGCCGGACCGCCATCGGGTAGAGGCGGTGTTCGGCGTGCAGCACGCGGGCGGCCAGCGCCTCCGCCGTGTCGTCCGACGCCACCGGTACCGCGGCCTGGCCGATGATCGGGCCCGCGTCCATCTCCGCCGTGACGAAATGCACCGTGCAGCCGTGGAAGCGTACGCCCGCGGCGAGTGCCCGCGCGTGGGTATCGAGACCCGGGAACGCCGGCAGGAGCGAGGGGTGGATGTTGATCATCCGGCCCTGCCAGCGGCCCACGAACCAGGGGGTCAGAAGGCGCATGAAGCCGGCGAGGCAGATGAGGCGCACCCCGGCCGCGTCAAGGCGGGCATGGACCATCCGCTCGAACGCCTCGCGGCCCGTGAAGGCGCGGTGCTCGACGACCACGCTCTCGATCCCCGCGGCGTCGGCATGGGCGAGGCCGCCGGCATCGAGCCGGTTGGAGAGGACGAGGACGATGCGCGCCGGGAAACCGGGGTCCGCCGCCGCGTCGATCAGGGCCTTCAGGTT
>CAYNIS010000384.1:0-3836 GCA_964397055.1 uncultured Rhodospirillaceae bacterium
ATTCAGGGCAATCTCGATCGCAGACGTGTGCCGATGGCGGCGAAGTCGTCGGCCGACCACCCCGCGGCCGTGATCAGCCGGTCGAAGAGACGCCGTTCGGCGGCGATGTCCGGCCCGGCATTGACGCGCTTGCCGACGAGGTCGCCCAGAGCCCCGGTGCCGTTTCCAGCCCGTGCCAGCAGCGTGATCGGTTCCGCATGCAAGGAGAACAGGGCCCGCAGGTTCTCATCCGGGCCGACGTCCTCGAACGGGCCGGTGCCTGTCACCGCCTCATGCTGGAAGTCGGACTGAACGATGCCGAGGTCGAGGTCGCCGGCGCGAACCTGATCCAGATTGTAGACGGACCCGGCCGTGCTCTCGACCGAACAGCGCACCTGGTGCTCCGACCGTCGTGCGTTGACCAGGCGACAGATCGCGCCGCCGGCGGGAAAGTAGATGCCCGTGACGCCCCCCGTGCCGACGACGATGCGGGTTTCCGCGTGACCGCGGCCCGGCGCGGCGAGCAGGAGAAGCAGTGCGGCCAGCACGGCCGGCCAACGCACGCGATCCCTAACCTTCAACGGCAATCGCAATTTCCTCCAGGGTCCAGGTCACGGTCCGGCTCAGGACATCGCCCAATGCCGTATCGAAGGCGCCGATGATGTCCCGAAACCGGACCGATGCCGCGCGCGCCTCCGCAGCGAAGACGGTCGTGGCGATGATCTCCCGCCGTGCCAGGTCGGTCAGCCGCAGCCGCAACGTCACCTCTGCCAGGGGCGCGCTCTCGAGCGACCCGTCGTAACGCGCGTGGAACCGCCTCAATTCCGGGCGCAGCGTGAAGCGGGCGCGCAGGCCCGTGGTATCTCGGGCGACCGGGGTCGCCTTGCCGGTCAGATCGAAGCTCTCGATCATCAGGTCGTGGACCACGGCCGGCGCATTGTCGATCCAGTTGACGCCGGCGAAGAACTCCAGCCGGCGTGGGGCGGATACCAGCGCGATCCGCGCCGTGTCCACCGAAGCCGGCGCCAGGGGCCGGTCGATGATCAGCGGGCCCGGTGCCGCCGCGAGGCCCGAGGCGTCGACGCTCACCGGGCTGAGGAAATAGAGGTCGGGCGCCGGTGGCGCCAGGTCGCCGATCAGGTTGCAGGCGGCGGCACCGAGCCCGGCAGTCGCTAGGACGAGGGTCCGTCGCGTCAGGCTCATCGCGTTTCCACCCCCTGTTCCGACCCGCCGAAGAAGATGTCTCTGGGACTGCGTTCGAGACGGGTGGTCAGCCGGTTCAGCGTGCCGGCCAGCTCCCTCAGCTCGCCCAGAAGATTGGTCAGTTCATAGAGCCCTTGCTCGTTGAATGCCAGCAGCGGCTCGCGCGCCCCGCCGATCACCGCCTCGACCTCCCGCATGACGCGGGTCACGCCGGCCGCCGCCTGCTCGAACTCCTGGGTCGTGCTGACCAGGGCGACCCGGCTGTCGTCGAGCGCATCCTCGAGACCGGGGCCGAGCCGGTTCAGCTCCACCCGGGCATCGGTCACCAGGCCGTCGACATTGTCGAGCAGCCTTTGGGCCGCGACCAACGTGCGCGGCAGGTCTTCGGCGGTCCGGTTGAGGTCGCGGGAAATGCCCTCGAGCTGGGTCAGGATCTGGCCGACCGCGTCACGGTTCTCGACAGACAGGAGCTGGTCCAGCGACCGGCCGAGCGAGTTCAGCGTCGCCAGGAGCTCGGGCGTGCCCTCGAACCCCTCGTAGAGGGCCTCCACCGCCGACACGCGTGACGGGATCTCAGGCAGCTCGCCGGGAGCCGCCGGCTCCAGGAGCTCCGCCGTCTGGCTGCCCTCCACGATCTGGACATAGGCGATGCCGGTAATGCCGATGAACTCCAGGATTGCGACACTGTCCGTCTTGACCGGTGTCGACGGCGAGACCTGGATCCTCACCAGCACGACGGAGGCGTTGTCGGGATCGATCTCGATCGTTGCGACCGACCCGACCGGCACCCCCTTGTAGCGGACCTGACTGCCCTCCGAGAGGCCGGTGACGGAGCCCGAGAAGCGCACCTGATAAAACGCCAGTTGCTCTTCAAAGTTCGCCTCGTTGATCCACAGGATGAAGCCGACGATCCCGGCGATGAGCACCAGGACGAAGCCGCCGACGGCGGCATGGGCGGCGCGCGTTTCCATCAGGCTTCCTCCGCTCCGCGGTGATCGAGGGCCGCTCGCCCCCTCGGCCCGTGGAAGTACTCCCGGATCCAGGGGTGATCGTGGTCGAGGAGATTGGCCATGGTGTCGACCACGAGCCGCTTGTCGACGAGGACCGCGATGCGGTCACAGGTCGCTGCCAGCGTATCGAGGTCGTGCGTCACCATGAACACCGTCAGGCCGAGACTGTGCTTCAGGTTGACCACCAGGTCGTCGAACGCCGCGGCCCCGATCGGGTCGAGACCGGCGGTCGGCTCGTCGAGGAACACGATCGACGGGTCGAGGGCGAGGGCGCGCGCCAGGCCTGCGCGCTTGCGCATGCCGCCCGAAAGCTCCGACGGCCGCTTGTGGGCGGCGTCCTGGGGCAGCCCGACCATGCCGATCTTGACCCGGGCGACCTCCTCCATGAGGGCGGGCTTGAGTCGGGTCTGTTCCTTGAGCGGGACCATGATGTTCTGCAGGACGGAGAGCGAACTGAAGAGCGCCCCGTCCTGGAACAGGACCCCCCAATGACGGCGCAGGCGGTCCCAACCGGCCTCGTCGAGGGCCTGCGTGTCGGACCCGAACACACCAATGCGGCCGGCGCGTGGCCGGATGAGGCCGATGATCACTTTCAGCAGTACCGACTTGCCGGTGCCCGATCCGCCGACGACGCCGAGGATCTCTCCCGGTCGGACCGAGAGATCGACACCGTCATGCACCAGCTGCTCGCCGAACCCGGTGACCAGGCCCTCGACCTCGATCACCGGCGCCTCGTCGTGGTCGGCATCTGGTGCTTGGGGTTCTGACGCCCGCTGGTCGAAGAGGGCGCTCAAAAGCCGATCGCCGAGTAGAAGATCGAAAAGATCGCGTCGATCACGATGACGAGGAAGATCGACTGGACGACGGAAAGGGTCGTCAAGCGACCGACGCTCTCGGCACTGCCCGTGACCTTGAGCCCCTGGTAGCAGCCGACCATGGCGATGACGAACGCGAACACCGGCGCCTTGATCATGCCCGCGTAGAAGGTCGACGGCACGATCGCGAAGTTCAGCTGCTCGCGGAACTGGTTGAACGGGATGTCCAGCACTTGGTCGACCATGAGGGCGGCCCCGGCCAGCGCCAGCATGTTGGTGTAGAAGGTGAGCAGCGGCAGCACCAGGACCAGGGCGATCACCCGCGGCAACACTAGGGTCTCGATCGGGTCGAGGCCCATGGTTTCCATCGCGTCGACCTCCTGGTTCACCTTCATCGTGCCGATCTGGGCGGTGAACGCGGATCCCGACCGGCCGGCGACGATGATCGAGCAGATCAGGACACCGAGCTCGCGCAGGATCGAGATGCCGACCAGGTTCACGACGAAGACCTCGGCCCCGTACAGCCGCAGCTGGTCGGCCGCCTGGTAGGAGATGACGATGCCGATCAGAAGGGCCAGAAGCCCGACGATCGGCAGCGCGTCGATGCCGGTCGTCTCCATATGGTGGATGGTCGAGGTGAGGCGCAGGCGCCGCGGACGGACGATGATGCGGCCAAGGCTGACGATCAGGAGCCCGAAGAAGCCGGTCAGCTCGCGCGCCTCATCGAGAATGCCGAGGGTCGTCCGGCCCAACCGCACGAGCGGCAGCAGCGGGTCGTGCTCGCTCGGATCGGGCTCGTTGGCAAAGCCGCGCTGATGGGCGACAGCGT
>CAYNIS010000385.1:0-3835 GCA_964397055.1 uncultured Rhodospirillaceae bacterium
CCCGTAGCCGGGCGGGCGGCCTGAGGCTGGGCTGACATGTGCCGCGCGGCTTGACTTTCGTACGCGCACAACGTACATTTGTTGCGTGTGATGCCGCGCGCCGCCAGTTTCGTCGACAAGAAGGAGGGATCGACCGATCCGGCGGGAAGGGGTGTCAGACGGGGGCCATCGGCCGCCCACGCCATCATTCCCGTCACCTACTTGGAGAAACCTGAACATGTCCGCTTACCCGCCCGGCTTTCCGGGTTTCAAGTCCCGCCGCAGGCCGCGGTCCGATTACACGGAAACCCGGTCTAAAGGGCCGTTTGGAGTTGGAAAGCCCGCGGGTCAGCCGCATGCCGGCCGCACGCCGACCGGCCGCCTGATCGCCGCCCGGCTGGAGGCGGAGGCGAAACGCGCCACCGCCGGCAAAGGGTCCGCAGGCGCTGCGCACGGGGCGACGCCGGAGCGTGGGCCGGTGCGCGGGCCGGGGTACGGCCAATCCGGATCTTTTGCGCCGAGGGCGTTCGGACTGACCAAGGGGTCGCCGCATGGTGCGTACACGTATACGCCCAGTCCTCAGGGCGGTAGCCCCCACGCACGGGGCGCACGATCCACAGGGAGTGCACCGTCCACGGGGAGCGCACCCTCCTCAGGGCCGAAGACACGCGACGGCCTCGCCCTCGCGCGCCGGGTGGCGTTCAACGCCGTTGTCGACAACGAGGAGGGCCGCAAGGCCAAGCACCCTGTCCCCACTGCCGGCAAGAGGGCTCGGGGCGTCAGGACGCCGGAGGGCCGAGCCCTCCGGGATCGGCTGGAAGCCGAGGCCGGCGCCCATGTCGCCGCCTGGCGTGCCGACCGCTCCAGCCATCTGCGTCCGCCGGAGGACCGGCGCGGCGGGTCCGGCATCAGGACGCCGGAGGGCCGGGCGCTCCGGGACCGGCTGGAAGCCGAGGCCGGCGCCCACGTCGCCGCCTGGCGTGCCGACCGCTCCGGCCATCTGCGTCCGCCGGAGGACCAGCGCGGCGGGTCCGGTGCCGCCGCATCGACGCCGCAAGCGCCGTCGGCCGACGAGCGCACCTGGGCGGAGTGGTGGC
The DNA here is from genome assembly GCA_964397055.1 of uncultured Rhodospirillaceae bacterium. Lineage (GTDB taxonomy): Bacteria > Pseudomonadota > Alphaproteobacteria > CAYNIS01 > CAYNIS01 > CAYNIS01. The sequence continues at coordinate 1,077 of CAYNIS010000385.1, forward strand.
AGCAAAGCACCGGTGCATCGCCCCGGCCCTCCAACCAGCGCAACCGCGAGCGCATGAACGCGGCCCGCCGCCGCCGCAGCGCGCAAGAACGCGCCGAACGGGAAGCGGCTGCAAGTGACGTCAGTGCCGATGCGCCATTGAACGTATGGCTCGATCGTCGCGGCGACGGAACACTCACCTATGGTGTCGAGGATCGGGAAGTCGGCCACTTCGACGGGCACCGCGCCACCCTAATCGAGGCCGAACCCGACCGCTATGCCGACCGCCTCGGCTTTCTCACCCGGCTCTCCGATCCGGCCGGAGATACCGGCGCCCTGATCCGCGAGGGGCGCGATCTATTCTACTGGAACCGGGGCACAGGCCTGATCGACAACTACAACTACGGCTTGGCAGAGGATGCGGTCAGTCAGGACGACGCCCATCTGGCACTGGTACGCATGCGCGTCGCCCTCGATCGGGGCGAGGCGCCGCACGCGGACGATGTTGATATAGTGGTGCGCTGCGTGTTCCCGGAGTTCAGCGACGCCGGGTTCTGGACCGAAATGGGCCTAGCCGTGACACCAGGGGCTGGGGAAGCTATCAGCCTGTCGGACGCAAACCGCAGCTGGGACGATGCCGGACGCGCTTGGGAGCGCGGCCACTACGCCCGGGCAGCCGGCAATACCGCCCTCGCCGGGCTCAACGTCGTCGGCGCCGTCCCGTTGGTCGGGGCCGGCGCACGGGGCGCAAAACGCGCAGCTCAAGGGGCTGTCCGCAACCTGCCGCGCGTGAGTCGCCTGCACGGCCAACGCACCCTGGGCCGCGCCGCGAGACGATATGGCGACGAGGTCCCTGAAGAACTTCGCCTGACCGACATGGTTCCCGAAAACGTCCTGGCGTCACTCTCCCCTCGACAGCGTGCGTCGCTCCAGAGTTACTTTATCACCTTGAAGGGCCGAGCGGCGGAAGCGGAGGTTCAAGACGCCTTGAAGCGCGCCGGTTTCACGTTCTCGGATCGGCAGGTGCCATCGTCCGTTCTCGGCAACAGCATGCTGACGCGGCGTTACGACGTCGAGCCCGAGCAGGACATGATCCCCACCTGGTGGGGCGGCAGGGCTGTGGGAGCGGGCTCGCGCCGCCCTAAGCTGGAGGTCAAGTCCGACAATGCCACGACGAGCGGAAACCAGAACGCTTTCACTAGAGCTGTCCAAGCGGGGCTCGGCCTCGATTCTAGAGGAAATCGGATCGAGGTCGACGCGGAGGAGTTCCTGCGCATCCCGGTGAACGAAGTCGGCCCGAGCGAGCTGAACCGCGTCGCGCGCCGGGTGCTCGATCTGGCCGTCGGCAAGGGCACGCTGACCCGGCCCCAATCGGACGCGGTGCTCCGGCAGCTGATGGGCTGGCATGGGCGGACGACGGTCGGGGAGGAGGTCACCCTGGCCATGGTTCTGGCCGGACTTGCCCGTTTGGCGACGGTGCCGCTGGAGTAGCTTCTGCATGCTTCAGCCACGGCATGCCTTAGCCACGGCATGCCGGAGCGTCGGTCTATCAGGAGCGTCGGTCTATCAGGGGTTTCGGTCAATGCGGGGGCTGCCTCAGCGGAGCTGGCTGGGCAGCCCCGGGTCTTCCCCGAACTCGGAGATCATCAGATGGCGCAGACGGGCGTAGTTCAGCACCACCGGATGCCGGAAATGGCCGGTCAGACGGTTGCGATCGTCCGGGATGCCGTCATCGCCGATCGCCTGTCCGGACGCGAGTTCTTCCGCCATGGCGACGAGGAAAATCTCATGAGCTTGCTCGAAGGCTCTTCCGTGGACCTTATCCGGCGCTGCTTTCTCGTGAGCCAGCAGGGTCAGGCGCAGCATCTCCCGCGCCGCATCCCTCCGCTGCCAATGGAGATGCGCGACGACCGAGCCGATCACCGAATTGGCGATCCTTGTCGGGTCAGGGTCCGCCGCCACCTGCTCCGGGCCGACGAAGGGCGTTTCGCGTTCCTCGATCAGGGCCGTCAGAGGGTCGCCCTCGAACCGGGCCAGCCAGGGCGGCAGGTACTCTTCCCACATGGCCGACAGATAGGCGCCCAAGAGCGCGAGGTCGGTCGGCTCGAACTCATAGGAGCCGATGTCGTTGGTGCCGTAGGGATGACCGTCGCGGACCCGTCCGGACTTCCGTATCTCTTGGTGATCGACCGAGAAGCCCGGCATCCCGTCGACATTGTGCACCGACAGCACCACCCCCCTGAAGCCGACGCCGACACCAGCCATGATATGCAAGGGCCGGTTGACGAACATGCGATAAAGGGCCGGGCGTTTCTCCCACGCTGCGTTGCGGGGCTGGTATTCAAGATCGCTGAACCGCACATAGGCATGGCTGCGGTGCCGATACGTGACCTGATCGTAGCGGCGGGCGAGCCTGAACCGGGGGCCCAGGAGCTTCCCCGCCAGCTGCTCGAGCGCTGGGAAGAAGACGACGGTGGCATCATAGACGACATCGCCCGGCATGCCCTTCTTCAACATGATCGCCGCGGTTTCGATCCGCCCCGGGCGGGTCCGGGTCGTGTGATAGCGGCCGTCCCGCCGAAACCCCTGGCGCTTCACCGTGTCCTCGAACCCGTGCCGGAAGATCACGTCGACGGGATGTTCGTCCGCCGGATCGGCGGGGGGCGAAGAACCGGTGCCAGGGCCATCCCCCTCCTCCGGCTCGTCGGTTTCATCGGTGGTCTCGGTCATCGGAGCCTAGCGCGCGATCCTGGGATATTCAGAACATTATGGGAACACTAG
>CAYNIS010000386.1:0-3821 GCA_964397055.1 uncultured Rhodospirillaceae bacterium
ACTGCCTAAGCCGCGTGCACGAATATGGCGGCGGGGCGGTCGCGGTGCGCGACGGCGTCATCGTGTTCTCCAACTTCGCCGACAACCGCGTCTATGTTATCGAGCCGGGATCGGGCGGCCAGCCCCGCGCCCTGACCCCGGAAGACAAGCTGCGCTATGCGGACTTCCAGATCGACCTGCCCAACCGCCGCGTCATCGCGGTGCGCGAGGATCATCGCGTCGCGGGCGAACCGGCCAACGCGCTGGTCGCAATCAGCCTCGACCCCGGCCCGGTCCCGAACGACGGCCGCGTCCTGGCCGCGGGCGCGGATTTCTATGCCTATCCCCGGATCAGCCCCGACCGCCGGCGCCTCGCGTGGATCGACTGGAACCATCCGGACATGCCCTGGGACGCGACCCGGCTTTGCATCGCGGACCTGCGCGGCGACGGCCGGCTGGGGCCGATCCAGGTGTTGGCCGGCGGCGACGCGATTTCGATCCTCCAGCCGACCTGGGCGCCGGACGGCGTGCTCCACTACCTCTCCGACGAGAGCGGGTGGTGGAACATCTTTCGCTGGCGACAGGGGGCCCCGGAACCGGCCGCCCCGATGGCCGCCGATTTCGGCTTCCCGCTCTGGGCGCTCGGCACCGAGAGCTTCGGGTTCCTGAAGGACGGCCGCCTGGTCGCCCGCTACTCGGTCGACGGGCGCGCCTGCCTCGGCCTGATCGACGGCGGCCTGCTGCGCCGGATCGACACGCCCTACGCGTCGACGAGCCTGCCGCGGCCGCTGGGCGAGGATCTTGTCCTGTTGGGGGCGGCGGCGGACCGGCCGACGGAGCTCGCCCTCTGGCGGCTGGGGGAGCAGGGCGCGCGCGTCATCGCCCGGGCGAGCAGCCTCGAACCGGACCCAGCGATGGTTTCGACAGCCCGGCCGATCCGCTTTCCAACCACCGGCGGCCGAGAGGCGTTCGGCTATCACTACCCGCCGGCCAACGGCGGCTTCATCGGACCGGACGGGGAGAAACCGCCGCTGATCGTGATCAGCCACGGCGGGCCGACCGGGGCGGCAGGCTCGTCGTTTTCTCTGGCGATCCAGTTCTGGACGACCCGCGGCTTCGCGGTCGTCGACGTGAACTATGGCGGCTCGACCGGTCACGGCCGCGCCTATCGCGCCCGGCTCGACGGCCAGTGGGGCGTGGTCGACGTCGACGACTACTGTGCGGCGGCCCGCTACCTGGTAGAGGCCGGGGAGGCCGACCCCGACCGGCTGATCATCCGGGGCGGCAGTGCCGGCGGCTTCACGACGCTGGCGGCACTCACCTTCCGCGAGGTGTTCAAGGCCGGCGCCAGCCACTACGGCATCGGCGACCTGATGGCGCTGGCGCGCGAGACCCACAAGTTCGAGAGCCGCTACCTCGACCGACTGATCGGCCCGCTGCCGGGGACGGAAGCACTCTATCGCGAACGGTCGCCGATCCATCATGCAGACCGGCTGGGGTGCCCGGTGATCTTCTTCCAGGGGCTGGACGACAAGGTGGTGCCGCCGAACCAGGCGGAGACGATGGTGGCCGCGCTGAAGGCGAAGGGCATCCCGGTCGCCTATGTCCCGTTCGAGGGCGAGGGTCACGGTTTCCGCAAGGCGGAGAACATCAAGACAGCGCTGGAATCCGAATTGGCCTTCTATGGCCGCGTGCTCGGGTTCACCCCGGCCGACGACCTGCCCGCCCTCGCCATCGCCAATCTATAGCGCAATTCCCAGCCAGGCAGGATCAGCTTGGGTGGAACGCGCGCTAGAACAAGCTGACGGCGGTCAGCGTCACGGCGGCGATGACCACGGTTTCGCCGACGATGACGAGAAGCGGCGGCCAGCCGGCGGACATCAGCCCGCCGATCCGCGTGCGCAGGCCGAGGCCGGCGATGGCGACGATCAGGCAGGTGCTGGCCAGCGTTTCGCCGAGCACGCCGACACGCGCGGGGATGAAGCCGGTTGCGTTGGCCGCGGCGAGCAGGACGAAGACGGTCAGGAACCAGGGCAGTTGCACGCAGGCGGGCCATCGCCCGGATGCCTGCGGCGTCTCCGCCGCGGCAGCAAGAAGACGCTTCGCCGCCATCGCCAGGACGAACGCGACCGGCACCAGCATGGCAACCCGCATCAGCTTGGTGACGGTTGCAAGATCGCGCGCCTGATCGGACATCATCTGGCCGGCCGCGACGACCTGGGCGACGTCGTGGATGGAGGCACCGAGGAAGACGGAGGCCTGCGGCTTGTCGAGGCCGGCGGCAATCGCGATCAACGGATAGATCAGCATGGCGACGGTGGAGAGCACGGTGACCGACAGGCATACCAGCACGGTGTCGCGCTCTGAATGCTCGGTACGGGGCAGCACCGATGCCGCGGTCAGGGTCGCAGCAACACCGCAGATCGCGACACCCGTCCCCGACAGGCCGGCATAGACCGGGTCGAGCCGGAACAGCCGGACGAGAGCGATCGCCGCGAGATAGGTGGAGAGGATCCCGGCAAAGACCGTGACCACCGGCAAGAGGCCGAGGTCGATGACGTCGGACACCACGATGCGCAAGCCCAGCAGCGCCACCCCCAGGCGCAGGATGTGCCGGGCCGCGGCATTGGTCCCGGGAGCAAGGTCGGAACGCTCGCCCGTCACGGCTGCGACGGAGATGCCCGCCACCAGGGCCAGAAGGACGGCCGGCAGCTCGATAAACGGCAGCAAGAGGACGTGCCCCAGATAGGCCGCCCCGCCGAGGATGACGGAAAGGCCGAGGCCTGGGACCAGTCCCCGGAGGCCGGCCATGACCGAATGAAACGCGGAGGAAGGGGGTTGCACGGCCTTCAGCCTCTACCGTCTGCCATCAAGGTCTCCCAACAGCATGTCGGCCACGCGGGCTGCCCCTGCGACCGACATGTGATCGTCGTCGTAGTAGAGTGCGACGCCGTCCTCAATGGCCAGGCACGCATCCTGCCGGCAGAACAGCTCGGATGGATCGACGATGCGCACCGTCTCGGGCAGGTCCGAAAGGCGGTCCGTCACATAGGACATGCGCCTGCGCCACCAGCCGGCGGTGTTGCCGACGATCGTCCGCGCGGCCGCATCCCGCAGTTGCCGGCGCACCAGGAGGGTGACGTCGGCCGACACCTCCGGCGGTGACAACACCACGACGACGGTCTTGCCGGGTGCCTCCAGCGCGGCCACCAGGGCCACGTAGCTCTGCCAGCGGCGGTCGCGCTCGGCCCCGTCGATCTGGTCGGGAAAGTCCGGAAAGACGCCTTCATGCGGGCCGAACAGGGCCGCCGGCAGGCGATAGGAGACGGCGACGGTCGCGATCGCCGGCGTCTCGACAAGATGGGCGACGGCGGCGTCGGTCCAGCGGGCACAGATGTCATCGAGATCGGTGCGGGCGTAGGACGGCGGGCAGGCGTTCATCGACAGGTGCAGGACGCCCTCGCCCCGGGCGGCCAGACGGTCGGCGAGGGCGAAGGCCAGTTCCGGCGCATGGCTGTCGCCCAGAACCGCCCAGGTCGCCGCGTCGCCCTGGTACCGACAGGCCTCGGCGGGGGGGAGGAAAGGCGCAACGGTGCGCGCGTCACAGTCGCGGTGGTGCGGCGACAGGCGCACGGTTTCCAGCGTCGACCGCGCGGCCGGCGGCAGCCTCTGGGGCAGCCCGTCGACCGCGACGGCGAGGCCTGCCGCGACCATCAGGGCGACGGCCGCGACCGACAGGATCCGGACCAGGGCCGGATTGGAAATCGTCTCGGCCCGGCGGAACGGCGCCTCGACGAAACGCCAGCTCGCCCAGGCAAGCGCCAGGGTGGCGACGATCAGGA
>CAYNIS010000387.1:0-3819 GCA_964397055.1 uncultured Rhodospirillaceae bacterium
GCGATCAAGGTGGCGCCGGCAGCCTTAGGAGAGAGTAAACGGCGGGCCGGACGGGTACCGGGCGGCGCCGGCACGGATACATGCGGCCCAGTTGCCACAGCCGCCATGGCCCACGCCGGTCGCCTGCACAAACCGGCTTTCGCCAGGGACGCCAATCGTTTAGCGAAAGGGATAGAGACGGGTTCTCGCGCAAGCGAGCTAAGAGGGAACACGGTGACGGGCCGGCAACAGGCCCCAGTCCGTGGCTGCCCCCGCAACTGTCGGCGGTGAGTGCCGGCGCCAACTTCTTGCCACTGGGTCCGATCCGGACCTGGGAAGGCCGGTGCCGATGCGATGACCCGCAAGCCAGGAGACCTGCCCGGCTCGACTGTCTTTCGCGCCCATCGGACGGGGTGTGCCGATGGAACGGGTCCATAACCGGATGCGGCTGACGGGAATTCCGAAACCGGCCTCTGGTGCGCTTCTTGTTCGAGCGTGCCCGTGGTCCCTTCGTGCTGACGAAGAGGGGAAGAACCCGAACCATGATCAAGCCTAGGAAGCAAAGAGGACACCTTCATTTCGCCAGCGGGGCGTCGTCGCTGGCGTTGGCGTTCGCCATGCTCGCAACCCCCGCCGGCGCCCAGAATCCCGATCCAGGGTCGGACGACGCGTTCCTGGCGCCGGATGTCGCGGTGACGGCGACCCGGGTGCCGACCGAACTCGACCGCACGGCGGCGTCCGTCACCGTGATCGAGGCTGAGGAGATCGAGACACGGCAGGTGCGCTCCCTGCCGGAAGCGCTCAACCAGACCCAGGGCCTCGACGTCGTGTCGACGGGCGGCCTCGGGCAGCAGACATCCGTCTTCATCCGGGGGACCGAGAGCGACCAGGTCCTGGTGCTGTTCGACGGCATTCCGATCAACGACCCGTCCGGCGTCGGCGGTGCCTTCGACTTCGGCAGCGATCTTCTGAGCAGCTTCCAGCGCGTCGAAGTCGTGCGCGGGCCGGTTTCCAGCCTCTACGGCACGGGGGCCGTCGGCGGCGCGGTCAACCTGATCAGCCGGCTAGGGGCCGAGACCCCGTTCGAGGCCACCGTGCGCGCCGAGGGCGGCAACCGCGAGACCTTCGCCGGGGCGGCCGACATCGCCGGCAGCTTTGACGGTTTCGACTATGCGTTCGGCGTGGAGGGGCTGATCACCGAGGGGCAGAACATCACGCCGCAGCGTATCCCGTCGATCTTCGAGGAGCGGGACGAGACCAATATCCGCCAGATGGCGGCCGCACTCGGCTACGACATTGGCAGCCTCGGGCGGGTCGAGGGCAGCGTGCGCCTCCGCCGAAACGAGTTCGAATTCGACAACGCCGGCTCCGACGACCCCAACCTCGTCGGCGCCAACGATCTTCTGACCTGGCGGATCGGGGGCGAGCTCTATGCCACCGACTGGCTGACCGCGCGCGTCGACATCGGGGGTGCGGATCACGACCGCACCGTCGACAACGATCCGGACCTCGCCAACTTTTCGACCCAACGCGACCGGTTCGAGGGCGAACGCCTGTTCGTGCGCGGCGAACTCCTGGCCGATCTGCCGGATGTCGGGGTTGCCAGCGACAGCACCGTCACAATCGGTGTCGAACGACGCGACGACGAACTGCGCCAGGCGACGTCGACGGCGTTCGGGGCGTTCGCTCCGTTCACCCAGACAGCGGATGCGTCGGCTGAGGATTATGCCGCCTACATGCAGGTCCAGGGCCGGGTCGCCGATCGGGTCGATCTTTCGGGCTCGGTCCGGCTCGAGCTGCCGGAGGACTATGACGAGACGGTGACCTGGCGCGTGGGCGGCGTCCTGCAACTGCCGGAGGTCTTCTCCCGCCTGAAGGCATCGACCGGCCGCAGCTTCCGGGCGCCCAGCCTGTTCGACCGGTTCGGCACCAACAGCTTCGGTTTCACGCCCAACCCGGATCTCGACCCGGAAACCGCCTTCACCTGGGAGGTCGGTGGCGAGGTCGACGTGCCCCTCTTCGGGCGTGAGGACGTGGTCACCGCCGGTCTCACCTATTTCCGCACCGAGATCGACGACCTGATCGAGAACAACTTCGTCACCAACACGGTCGGGAACGTCGGGGAAGCCCGCACGCGCGGGTTCGAGACCTTTGTCGAGATCGACCCGGCGGAATGGCTGACCGGCCGGGCGACCTACACCTGGCTCCAGGCGGACAACACCGTCACCGACCAGCAGCTCTTGCGCCGGCCGCGACACAGCTTCTCGGTCCTGGCGGAAATCCGCCCGATCGAGGGGTTGGAGCTGGTGCCGGAGGTTCAGTATGTCGGCGACCGGTACGACGTCACCTACGACAACACCGGCGCCTTCGAGAACGCGCGCGGTCGAGTCAACGAGTACGCGCTGTTCAATTTCGCGGCGAGCTACCAGGTCACCGACCGGATCGAGTTCTTCGCCCGCGGCATCAACCTCACCGACAACGAGGTCGAGCCGGCCAACGCCTTCCAGGGCCAGCGACTGACGGCCCTGGGCGGTCTCACCCTAAAGTTCGGCGGCCGCTCGCGCGAACGCTGAAGCCAATCGACGGGGCGGCTGGCTGTCTCAGTCGCCCCGTTGGCCCCCCGGCACCCAGAGGATGTCCGCGGCCCCGCGGTCGTTCGCCCAGCGGCTGAGGACGAACAGCAGGTCCGAGAGCCGGTTGAGATAGGCGAGCATGGCGCCGTTGAGGTCGGTGCCGTTCTCCTTCAGCCGCCAGGCCGTGGTCTCGGCCCGGCGCGCGATGGTCCGGGCGAGGTGAAGGTGCGCCGAAGCCGGCGTGCCGCCCGGCAGGACGAAGGAGGTCAATGGCGCCAGGTCCTGGTTGAAGCCGTCGATCGTCGCTTCGATCCATTCGACCCTGGCCTCCGTCACCCGAAGGGCGGTTTCCCCTTCATTGTCGGCCAGCGGTGTCGCGATGTCGGCGCCGACGTCGAACAGGTCGTTTTGAACCTGGGCCAATGTGTCGGTCACGGCACCCGGCCCCAGATGCAGGCGGGCGATGCCGATCGCGGCATTGGTTTCGTCCACCGCCCCCATCGCCGCGACCCGGGCATCGGTCTTCGCCACCCGGCTGCCGTCGGCCAGCATGGTCGTGCCGTCGTCGCCGGTACGGGTGTAGATGCGGTTCAGGCGGACCATGGGCGGTTCCTCTAGCTGCTTTTCGGCGCGTCGGCGGTTGGGAGATCGGCGGCCATAGGAGTCGAGGCCTGGAGACCGACCGGCAGAGGCAGGCGCCTTCCGCCCGTCTCGACGATCAGGAAAGAGACACGATAGACCGGTTCCAGGTGATCGGTCGTCAGGATGTCGGCCGGGCGGCCGGCCGCACGGATGACGCCGGCGTCGATCAGAACGATGTCGTCGGCGACCTGGGCCGCCAACGCCAGGTCGTGAAGCACGACGACGACCGCGGTCCCGTCCGCGGCGGTCGCGCGCAACAGGCTGACGAGGCGCAGCTGGTGGTGGGGATCGAGGCCGGTCGCCGGTTCGTCGGCGATCAGGATGCGCGGGGTTCCCGCCAGAACCCGCGCCAGCATCGCGCGGCGGTATTCGCCACCGGAAATCCGATCGACCGGCCGGTCGGCGAGGGCGGCGAGGTCCGCGGCCACGAGGGCGGCGTCGATCGCCGCATCGTCGTCGCCTGAAAGGCCGGAGAAGCGTCCGATCCAGGGCAGCCGGCCGAGCCCGACCACCTCCCGCACGGTCATTCGCCAGTGCACCTCCGGCGCCTGCGGCAGATACCCGATCGCCCTTGCACGCGCCACGTCGCCGAGATCGGCCAGCTCCCGGTCCTCCAGGCTCACCC
>CAYNIS010000388.1:0-3817 GCA_964397055.1 uncultured Rhodospirillaceae bacterium
GCAGCACCGCCTGGGCGGTGGTGTTCGCCTTCGATTCAGAGAGCGCGTCGGCGATCGCGATCAGGTCGGCGATCATCCAGGCGCGGTGCTTCTCGCCCGCGACATGGGTCGCGAGGTAGGTGAGGACCCGCCGCGCCTTGGACGCCTGACCGGCGGCCTTCAGCGCCTCGGCCAGGTCGAGGGCGGCGCGCACGGCGGCGTCGTTAAGCCGGGGGCCGGTCCGGAACAGGCCGGCATCGAGCGTGCGTCCCGCGCCGTCGAGGTCGCCCGCGCGCACCTGGGCGGCGGCGATCGGGATCAGGCAGTCGGGGCTCGCGACATCGATCAGGGACGCCGCCAGATCGTTCAACAGGGCCGGGACCGGCAACGGCGTCGCGGTCGAAAAGCGCACCGCCTCGGCGACCGTGGCAGGCTTGTCGGGGATCTCGCCCACGCCGTCTGCGGTCGGCTCGTCGCCGCCGACGGAGGCGTCAGTGACGCTCATTCATCCCTCCGTTCGGCATCCACCAGTTCGGCCGGCTACTCGGCTGCCGCCAGGGCGGCACGGCGTGCCCGGCTGCCGCCCTCCGCCGCGCCCAGGACGGTCACCAGGGTGCCCAGGGCCACGATCGACACCACCCAGAACACCATGTCCGGGTCGGCATGGTCCAGGATGGCACCATAGATCGGCGGGCCGATGATGCCGCCGACATTGAAGCCGGTCATGACGAAGCCGAAGACCTTGCCGCTCTGCCCCGGCGGGGTCACCGCCCGCACCATCAGATCGCGCGACGGCGCGATCACCCCGGAAGACGCACCGGCAATCCCAAACGCGATGGAGATCGCAAACATCGGCAAGGGCAGGGCCGCGACCACCGCGATCGAGGCCGACAGAACGATATAGGAAAGCCCGATGACCCGATGGTGCTGTTTGACGTTGTCGGCGACCCAGCCGCCGACCAGGACCCCGAAGGCGCTGGTGAAGAGATAGATGGTGATCGGCACATTCGCGAGGGCCAGCGCCAGATCCCGGTCGGCCATCGTGACCAGGTCGGCATGCGAGCCCATGAGGGCTGTCACGCTGAACGCGGTCAAACCGGAATGGGTGAGCGCCATCATCACGAAGAAGAGCAGCGACATCAGCACCGGCGGCGACAAGAGGAGCTGGCTGGAAGCCGGGGCGCCGGCCGACGGCTTGGCGACGACCGCATCGCGCGAGGCGCCGAGCGGGCGCCAGTAGAGGACCAGGAGGGCGGCCATGGCGAGGCCGGCAGCACCGGAGATCAGCAGCGCCTCCCGCCAGCCGACCAGCTCGTAGAGGGCGACCATGATCACCGGGGCCAGGGCGAAGCCGATATAACCGGCGAAGGTGTGGATGGAGAACGCGCGGCCCATGCGGCTCTCGTCGACGGTCGCCGACAGGATCGCATAGTCGGCCGGGTGGAACACCGCATTGCCGAGGCCGCCCACCACCATCAGCAGCATCAGCGCCCAGTAGCCGGGCACCACCCCGATCCCGCCGATCGCGATCGAGAACAGCACCAGCCCGACGATCAGGATCGAGCGCGGGCCGTAGCGGTCTACCAGGAAGCCGCACGGGGCCTGGGTCAGGGTGGTCGCGAGATTGAGGGCGGCGAGCGCCGTGCCGAGTTCGAGGTAGCTGACGTCGAACACGTCGGCCAGGACCGGGAACAGCGGCGGCAGCGCCAGGATGTAGAAGTGACTGAAGAAATGCGCCCCGCTGATCAGCGCTATCACCGTTGCGTCGCTGCCGCGACTGGCGGATTCGGGGGCGGCTGTTGCCGGGGCGGCGGCCATCGAGGTCATCCCTTCCGGGTCTGGCTTTTGCCTTTAACAGCTAGGCCCCTCCGCCGGCGATGGCAAACATCGTCGGCGCCGGGCAGCCCTGTTTTCCGCCGGCTTGAGCCCACGGACCCCGGCGATGCTAGCATCCTTTCAGGATGACCCACGCAGCCGGGAGGACCCTTTGATGAAGCGTCAGAACCATTTCGACGGGACGGAGGTCGGGCCGGGCTACTGCCGGGCGGTGCGCGTCGGCCCGCATGTTCATGTATCCGGCACGACCTCCCTCGACCCCAAGCGCGTCTGTGTCGGCGGGCCGGACGTCTATCTCCAGACCAAGGAGACCCTGCGCAAGATCGGCGAGGCGCTGAAGGCGGTCGACGCCGACTTCAAGGATGTGGTCCGCTTGGTCGGCTACATCACCGACATCCGCGAGGCCGAGGGCTACATGCGCGGCGTCGCCGAGGTGGTGGGCGGCATCGATCCGGCCGGCACGCTGGTCGAGGTGTCGGCGCTGATGACGCCGGACCTGAAGGTCGAGATCGAGGCCTACGCCATCATCGCCGAGTGACCGGATGACTGATCAGTCAGACGGTTCAGGCGGGGCGGGGGCCAGCACCGCTGGAAACACCGCTGGAAACACCGCTGGCAATGCCCCGCTCGGCATCCTCCTGATGTGTGTCGGCGTGTCGGTGGTGACCCTGATGAATGCCGGGGTGAAGTATCTCAGCCCCGACTACGACACCTATCAGATCATCTGGGCGCGCTACGCCGGGCATCTGGTGTTCATGGTGCTGGCCTTCGGGCCCTGGTACGGGGTCACGCTGTTCCGCACCACCCGGCCGGTGACCCAGGTCGGCCGCTCGCTCCTGCTGTTCTCGGCGACCTTGTGCTTCTTCAACGCGCTGGCGCTGATCCCGCTGCCGACCGCCGCGACCATCAACGTCTCCGCCCCGATCGTCATCGCCGCCCTTTCGGCGCCATTGCTGGGCGAACGGGTCGGTCTCCAGCGCTGGGCGGCGATCGTCGTCGGCTTCGGCGGGGCTGTCGTGATCATCCAGCCGGGCGCGGACGGGCTCAACATCGGGGCCTTGCTCGCCGCCGGCAGTGCCGTCTTCTACGCGTTCTACTCGATCATGAGCCGGCGGGTGGCAGCCCATGACAGCGCGGCCACGTCGATCACCTATGCCGCGGTGACCGGCACGGTACTCGGCAGTATCGCCCTGCCCTGGGTCTGGCAGGCGCCGGCCGATCTGTTCGACCTCGCCGTCTTCGTCTCCATGGGGTTCTTCGGCGGCTTCGGCCACTATTTCATCGTCCGCGCCTATGTCCTCGCCGAGGCATCGGTCGTGTCGCCCTTCAACTATGTCCAGCTGATCTCCTCGGCCTCGGTCGGCTTCCTGCTGTTCGACGAACTGCCGAAGGAGACGACGTGGATCGGGGCGGCGATCATCGTCGCGAGCGGCCTGTTCATCGCCTGGCGGGAGCGTGTGCGGGCCCAGCGGGACGCCGGCTTGAGGCAGCCTTAACCCTTCGGCGCTTACGCTACGGGCGGCGTTCGTGTAGGATCGGGGCTGGGCGAAAATGGCCACCTTGTATCAACGAGCTCTCTGGAAACCAGGAGAGAGGGGGCGCGCACCATGCCGACCCTGGAAGGACTGCTGGCACTGGGGCTGACCCAGTCCAACGCCCAGTACATCGTCGACAACTACGGGTCGAGCTCCACCAGTTCGACCTCCGGCACGGGAAGCACGCCGGCGACGACCGAAGACAGCGGCACCACCGCCACCCAATCGGCACCGGTGTTCACCAGCCTGGGCACGGCCAGCCCGCTGGCGTCGGCGGATTTCGCCGCCCTGCGCACGGCCCCCGACACGACCCTTTTGAGTGCGACCCCGACGGAAGCGACGGCGGGCGCCTATTCGACGCTGTTCGACCCGGCCGACCTCGCGGCCCAGCTCACCGTCGGCGGGCCCAACGGCGGGGCGGTGTTCGCGACCCTGACCGACGACACCACCAACCGCACCAACAACTT
>CAYNIS010000389.1:0-3807 GCA_964397055.1 uncultured Rhodospirillaceae bacterium
GTGGCAGGCTTCGCCGCGTCGATCTGTGCGGTCGCCGGCGCCACCGGCGCCTTGGCGGTCGAAATCCCGCCGGAACCGGCCTTGGCAGGCGCTTCGTCGGCCGCTGCCGCCTTGGGCGCTGCCGCCTTGGTTGCTGCCGACTTGGCCGCCGGCTTCTCGGGCTCGGCCTCCGGCTGCGGATCGACCTGGGTGACCTCGATTTTCTTCTTGGTGCCGGCCCGCTCGTCGAGCAGGTCGCCGACCGCCGCCACGCCCATCGCCCCGCAGGCGACCGGTCCCTGGTCGGTGTCCTGGCCGAGGGCGAAGCCCCGCGCCAATGCCGCGACCTCGTCGGGCGTTTCCGTCGCTTCCCCGACCTTTGCCGCCGACCATTTCGGATTGCGCAGGCGCTTGATGAGATCGTCGATCTCCTTGCCCGGCTTCAGGATGTCGCCCTCGTACTCGGCCACCGGCAGCATCTTCTGGACGCGCAGCGCCTTCACCTTCCGTGGCGCGGAGTAGAACATCTTGCCGGCCAGGACCTTGGAGCCGAAGGTCAGGACGACCTCACCTTCGCGCTGCTTCCTGAGTTCGGAATACTTGGCCTTGGCGCGGGTCTGAACGCTGGCCCCGAGATTGTCGTGGTAGGTCCGGGTATCGGCACCCGGCGCCATCTGGAAGCCGGAGACCTCGACCACCTCGGTCTGGCCGACCGTCTGCTCGAAGAAGTTCTTGGTGTCCGTCGGGTCCTCGAGCTTGCCGAAGATCTTGAGGTTGCAGTTCGCGGTGATCGACCGCGCCTCTTCCTTCACGCGCTTCTCAAGGGCCGGCAAATCCTGTGCGGCGAAGATCAGCGAGAAGCCGAGCGAGCGGGCCTGGGCGGCCATCACGCCCATGCCTTCGGAGGTGTAGTAGCCGACC
The DNA here is from genome assembly GCA_964397055.1 of uncultured Rhodospirillaceae bacterium. Taxonomy (GTDB): domain Bacteria; phylum Pseudomonadota; class Alphaproteobacteria; order CAYNIS01; family CAYNIS01; genus CAYNIS01. Next base: position 901 of record CAYNIS010000389.1, read on the forward strand.
TCGTCGAAGACCGTGATGAACGGCGAGGAGGAGCGGGTCGGCTTGTTCTCGATCGTCGCCTCGGTCTCGCCCTCGACCGCGGCACCCAGGGTCATGCCCATCATGCCCTTGAGGTTGGCGGCGATGATCTTGCCGAGGTTGGCGGCTTCGTCCGGCGACTTCTCGAGAGAGGGCAACAGCACGACCAGGATGCGCCTGTTCAGGACGACATCCAGGAGGTCGATATCCGCCGACTGGCTTTCGAAGATGTAGCCGTAGACGTCGGCCAGCGACTGGAACGGCCGGGTGAACTGCATCGACAGGTAGCCGTGCTGCTGGTCGGCGGTCGCGGTGTCGCCCGCCGTCGAGCCGTCCGGGGACGGCGGCTTCTCGCCACCGTCGTCGTCATAGGCGTCGGCGGCGTAGCCGGGCAGGGTGTCGAGGTAGCTGACCAGGCCGCGGCGGATACGCTCCGGAATCTCGGGATCGCGGCTCAACTGGATGCAGGAGCGCAAGGTCAGGTGATCGCGAATGACGCCGGCGTCGATCAGGAAGCCCTGGTTGTCCCGCTTCCAGGTCAGGGCCGGCATCAAGGCGGCCAGCAAGGCGACGGCGCGGTCTTTCCACATCGCGTTGTCGCCGCCCGCTTCCGACATCAGGCTGTTGACCAGGTTGGTCAAGTACGGGGCCGACCCGGTCGCGAACGGGTTCAGCGTGTTGGACAAGCCGCCGGCGTCGGAGTTGCCGGTCATGTAGTTGAGGATCAGAAGGTCATCGTCACGCCCGAACCGGCGGGCGAGCGAGAAGATCGAGGCCCAAAGGTCGGTATCGGCCTTGCCGTCGATGTAGACGAAGCCCGATCCCCAGGTCATCGCGTTGGTGACCAGCGACTTCAGGCCCTCGGTCTTACCGGCGCCGGTGGTGCCGAGGAACAGGATGTGTGTCCGGGCGTCGGAGTTGGTCAGCCACAACTCCTCCCCCTCGTGGGTGTTGCCGACATAGAGAATGCCGTCCGGATCGCCCGCGCTGGATGAGCCCGGCTTCGGGTTGTTGGGGTCCGGAATGCCGGCGTATTTCGGCAGTTTCAGCGGCAGGACCACCTGCCGGGAGCAGACCCACCACGTGTAGAGCGCCAGGAACAGCAGGATGAAGTCACCGTACTCCGCAAAGCGCGGATCGATGACCATCAGGATGATCGGCGCGAAGATCATCGACCCGGCGAGGCCCGGGTCGCTGGCGCTGTCGCCGAAGCGCTCCCAGAACGGCCGGATGTCGCGGAACAGCGCGTTCCGCTCTTTCAAAAGATACTTGTCTTGAATGGGCATGGTGCTGCCTCCGCCGCCGTGGCCGGCCTACCGGCCGGGGCGCCTCAGAACCGAACCGGCCGGGCGCGGAACGCCGCGCGGGGCCGCCGCGGGGGAAGCCGACGGGGGTGCCGCGCCGGTTCCGGGGGATCGGGATTGTCGTGGTGCCGCCCCGGCGGCCGCCGACCTGGGCGGTGCCGTTCCGGCGCCTGTCGGTGCCGCTGGCTGAGGTGCCGGCCGGCCACCCGGCGCTCTCAAGACGGAACTCGCACGTACCGGCCGGCCGCTCGACGCCGTCGGGATCGGCTCAGCCGGCAGCTCTGGCGCGATCTCTGCCGCAGCCGCCGGGAGCTGGCGCGGGGCCATCGGCGCCGGGGCGGGCGGGCTGCGCAGGCTCTCCATGGCGCGAAGGATCACCGGATCGCTCAACGTATCGGCGACCGCGCCGGCCACTCCGTCATTCGCGGCCATCCCGGTATTCGCGGCCATCCCGGCATCCGCGCTGCCGGCGGCTTCCGAAGCGGTCGCCCGGGCCGTAGTCGCCTCGGGTGTGGCCGTTTCCGGCATCACGGTCGCTGCAGCCGCCGCCTCTGGCACAGCCTCGTCTGGCGCGAGCTGTTCTGGCGCGGGCTGTTCTGGCACGGGCTGTTCCGGCGCCGCGGCGACCGACGTCGCGACCTCCGCCGTCGTCACAGCTGGTCCCGAGGTGCCGGGGACCACGGAAGCCGTCACCTCGGCCCCGGCGTCGCGGGTGCGATTGCGGGCGACGGCCGCCAGCACGACCGCGCCGACGATCAGGACCGCGAGCGTCACCGCGGCCAGTCGCAACCAACCGGAGTCTGCCGGGTCCGCGGCCCGGTTGGCCGCCCCGGCCGGGGGGGCCGTCGGCCCGACCTCCCGCTCCCCGATCAGGGCCGCGGAAATGGCGGCGAGACCGTCGAGGGCGAGTTCGCGGTTGTCGAACCGGGCCAGGGCCTCCGGTGGGGCGTCCGGGGATCGGCGCACAAGGTCGACACCGATGCCCTCGCCCGCGCCGTTGCCGGCCCCGTTGGCGGCATCGGCAATGTCGAAGGTCACCGACCACGACTGGTCGAGGTCGCCGCGCCAGACCGTCGGCCGCTGGGCGGTCGGAAGCCACACCGTCAGGCGCGGACCGTCGAGGGCCGCCCGCGGACCCGAGATCCGGGGCGGCATCTTTCGGCCCGCGCGCTCTGGCGCCTTGTGCGTCCTGATCTTCGGTGCCGGTGCGTCCATGGTTCGTCTGGATCCCTGTTGGATGCCGGGGAGGCTCGGTCCCAGGCCCTAAGCCCGGGGCGGCATGGCCGGGTTGTGGCGCTGCACGTAGGCGCCCAGAGCCTCCACCGCCGCGTCGATCTTCGGAGTGACCACCGGACGGCCGATCTTCGTCTCGTAGCGGAAATGGGCCAGCGCCCCGGCGGCCTCGGCGTGGTAGGTGCCGCGCCCGAGATTGTTGAGCGGGTACCAGAGGTCCCGATCCTCCCCGCGCAGCCACAGGAACTGGGCGGGGGCGAGCACGCCGCCGCGAATCCGGGCCCATTCAAGAACCTTGAGCATCGCGGTCGCGACGAAGGCGTGTTCGCGCGCGGCCTCGTCCGCGGGCCCG
>CAYNIS010000390.1:0-3790 GCA_964397055.1 uncultured Rhodospirillaceae bacterium
GGGCGCGGTCGATGCGGACGGCAAGACCGGCGACGGGGCCGGCATTCATGTCCAGATCCCGCGGGCGTTCTTCCGCGAGCATGTCCAGCGCACCGGCCACGAGTGCGGAGACGAGGAGATCGCGGTCGGCATGGTGTTCCTGCCGCGCACCGATTTCGATGCCCAGGAGCGCGCGCGCACCATCGTCGAATCGCAGATCCTGCGCTTCGGCTACACCATCTACGGCTGGCGCCAGGTGCCGATCGACATCTCCGTCATCGGCGAGAAGGCGAACGCCACCCGACCGGAGATCGAGCAGATCATGCTCGCCAACTCCAAGGGCGTCACGGAGGAGGAGTTCGAACGCGACCTCTACGTCATCCGCCGGCGCATCGAGAACGCGATCCGTGCCGACGAGATCACCGACTTCTACATCTGCTCCCTCAGCTGCCGGTCGATCGTCTACAAGGGGATGTTCCTGGCCGAACAGCTGACCGCGTTCTACCCGGACCTCGAGGACGAGCGGTTCGAGAGCAACTTCGCGATCTACCACCAGCGCTATTCGACCAACACCTTCCCCAACTGGTGGCTGGCGCAGCCGTTTCGGATGCTCGCCCACAATGGCGAGATCAACACGCTGAAGGGCAACGTGAACTGGATGCGCGCGCATGAGACGCGCATGCACCATCCGGAATTCGGCGCCTATCTCGCCGATCTGAAGCCGGTGGTGCAGTCGGGCTCGTCGGACAGTGCCGCCCTCGACGCCGCGTTCGAGCTGATGTCGCGGGCCGGACGGTCCGGACCGATGGTAAAGACCCTTCTGATCCCGGAGGCCGGGACGGAAGAGGCGACGATGCCGGCCGCCCACCGCGACCTCTATGCCTACACCTCGACCGTCATGGAACCCTGGGACGGGCCGGCGGCGATCGCCGCCTATGACGGCCGCTGGGTGCTCGGCGGCATGGACCGCAACGGGCTCCGGCCGATGCGCTATTCGGTCTGTGCCGACGGCCTGTTCATCCTGGGGTCGGAGACCGGCATGGTGAAGGTGCCGGCGGCCGAGGTGATCGAGCTCGGCCGCATCGGCCCGGGTCAGATGATCGCCATCGACCTCGCCGAGGGGAAGCTCTACCACGACCGGGAGATCAAGGACCTGCTCGCCTCCGGCCAGCCCTACGGCGACTGGGCGCGGCACATCCGCAACCTCGACGACCTGGTCAAGGCGGCGAGTGTCTCGGAACCGCGGGAGATCGACCGCCAGGCGCTGCGCCGCCGTCAGGTGATGTTCGGCCTGACCATGGAGGACATGGAGATGATCCTCCATCCCCTGGTCGAGGAGGCGAAGGAAGCAACCGGCTCGATGGGCGACGATGCCCCGCTCGCCGTTCTCTCCGACCAGTATCGCGGCCTGCACCACTTTTTCCGTCAGAACTTCTCCCAGGTCACCAACCCGCCGATCGACAGCCTGCGCGAACGCCGGGTGATGACGCTGCGTACCCGGCTCGGCAACCTCGGCAACATCCTGGAGGAGGAGGAGGATCAGTGCCGCCTGGTCGAGCTGGCGAGCCCGGTCCTGACCACCGCCGAGTTCGAAGCGCTGGCGACCCATCTCGGCGACACCGCCGCGAAGATCGACATGACCTTCCCGGCCGCCGGCGGTGACGGGGCGCTCCGCAAGGCCCTCGCCCGTATCCGTCAGGATGCCGAGGACGCGGTGCGCGGCGGGGCCACCAACCTGATCCTGACCGACGAGGCGATTTCGGAGGAGCGGGCTGCGATCCCGGCGATCCTCGGCGTCGGCGCGATCCACACCCACCTGATCCGGGAGAGCCTGCGCACCTTCACCTCGATCAACGTGCGCACCGGCGAGTGCCTGGACGTCCACCACTTCGCCGTCCTGATCGGCGTCGGCGCGACCACCATCAACGCCTATCTGGCGCAGGAGGCGATCGCCGACCGCCAGGCGCGCGGGTTGTTCGGCCAGCTGTCCCTGTCGGAGGCGCTGGCCCGCTTCAAGAAGGCGATCGACGACGGCCTCCTCAAGGTGATGTCGAAGATGGGCATCGCCGTCATCTCCTCCTACCGCGGCGGCTGCTGCTTCGAGGCGGTGGGCCTGTCCCGCTCCCTGGTCAACGAGTACTTCCCGTCCTGCCTCTCGCGCATCTCCGGCATCGGGCTTTCCGGCATCCAGAAGAAGGTTCTGGAACAGCACGCCCGCGCCTATTCGGACGATGTCGTGGCCCTGCCGGTCGGCGGCTTCTACAAGTATCGCCGCGGCGGCGAGCGCCATGGCTGGCAGGCCAACCTGATCCACCAGTTGCAGCACGCGGTCGCGACCGACAGCTATTCGACCTACAAGCGCTACGCGGAAGCACTCTACGACCAGCCGCCGATCGCGCTCCGCGACCTGATGGACTTCCGCACCGCGCGCGCGCCGGTGCCGGTCGACGAGGTGGAGAGCATCACCGCGATCCGCAAGCGCTTCGTCACCCCGGGCATGTCCCTCGGCGCCCTGTCGCCGGAGGCGCACGGCACCTTGAACGTCGCCATGAACCGGATCGGGGCGAAATCCGACAGCGGCGAGGGCGGTGAGGACCGCGCCCGGTTCAAGCCGGACGCCAATGGCGACAACTGGAACTCCGCGATCAAGCAGGTCGCCTCCGGCCGCTTCGGGGTCACCGCCGAATACCTGAACCAATGCCGCGAGATCGAGATCAAGGTCGCGCAAGGGGCGAAGCCGGGCGAGGGCGGCCAGCTACCGGGCTTCAAGGTGACGGAGATGATCGCGACCCTCAGGCACTCGACCCCGGGTGTCATGCTGATCAGCCCGCCGCCGCACCACGACATCTACTCGATCGAGGACCTGGCCCAGCTCATCTACGATCTGAAGCAGATCAACCCGGAAGCCCGGGTGTGCGTGAAGCTGGTCGCACGGTCGGGCATCGGCACGATCGCGGCCGGTGTCGCCAAGGCCAATGCCGACGTGATCCTGGTGTCCGGCCATTCCGGCGGCACCGGCGCCTCGCCTCAGACCTCGATCAAGTTCGCGGGCGTGCCGTGGGAAATGGGCCTGTCGGAGACCCACCAGATCCTGACGCTCAACCGCCTGCGCCACCGGGTCATCCTGCGCACCGACGGCGGCATCAAGACCGGCCGCGACGTGGTGGTCGCGGCGATGCTGGGGGCGGAGGAATACGGCATCGGCACCGCGGCCCTGGTCGCCATGGGCTGTATCATGGTGCGCCAGTGCCATTCCAACACCTGCCCGGTCGGCGTCTGCACCCAGGACCAGAGCCTTCGGGAGAAGTTCACCGGCAATCCGGAGAAGGTGGTCAACCTGGTCTCCTTCATCGCCGAGGAGGTGCGCGAGATCCTGGCCTCCCTCGGCTTCCGCAAGCTGACCGACGTGATCGGCCACACCGACCTCCTGCAGCAGGTGAGCCGCGGGGCCGCCCATCTCGACGACCTCGACCTCAACCCGATCCTGGTCCAGGCCGACCCGGGCGATCAGGCGATGTACTGCACGATCCAGGGCCGCAACGAGGTGCCGGACACGCTCGACGCCCAGATCATCGCGGACGCACGTCCCTTGTTCAACGATGGCGAGAAGATGCAGCTCGCCTATAACGTCCGGAACACGCACCGGGCGATCGGAACCCGGCTGTCCGCCATGATCACCCGGCGTTTCGGCATGACCGGGCTGAACCCGGGCCACGTCACCGTGCGCCTGCGCGGCACCGCCGGCCAGTCGCTGGGCGCCTGGGCGGTCCAGGGCCTGAAGCTCGAGGTGTTCGGCGACGCCAACGACTAT
>CAYNIS010000391.1:0-3786 GCA_964397055.1 uncultured Rhodospirillaceae bacterium
GGCCCCAGTCGACCCGGCCAATGTCGACCCGGCCATCACCGGCGGTGGTGAAGCGGGCGCCATGACCGGAACTGCCATCGTCGGGGCTGGCGGTGCCGCGGCCCGTGGCGCCGGTGCGGGTGGCGATGATGCCGGCCCGTCCGGAGCCGATCGCCTTCCAGACGCCGTCGCCGCCTCCTCCATCGGTGCCGGTCCGCTTACCGTCGGCGACATGCCCGGCGGCGGGCGGACGCTGGCGGAGATGCCGGCGGCACCCGGCCTTCGCATCGGCATGCGCTTCTTCCTGACGGTGATCCCGGTCACCGTCGTCCTGACCGTCGTGATCGCGCTCGTGCTGGGGTTCGCGAGGCAGCGTCAGGCGGACCTTGATCTCGACCGCACCCTGCGCGAGCTCGCCTATGTCGGCGCGCGCAATGTGGCCGGGGCGGTGATCGACGGCGACAGCGACGCGGTGGCGGAAACCGGCCGGGCCCTGGCCATCGCACCGGGGGTCGACTGCGTTCGCATCCTCGACGCGGAGGGCGGGATCCTGACCGAAGTGCCGGCGGACGGCATCGGCCCCTCAGCCGCCGCCTGCCGGTCCGATGACGTGCAGGTGATCGACGTGCCCCTGGTTGCCGACAACCAGCGGATCGGCCAGCTGATGCTGGTCCGGCGGGACGGCATGCTCGCCGCCAGCCTCGGCCGCACCGCGGTCCAGGCACTGGTCATGCTGGGCCTTCTGATGGCGGCGACGCTGCTGGCCGTGCTGGTCAGCTTCCGCCGCGTCGTCGTCGCACCGCTCGATCGGCTGATGGCGGCCATGCGGGCGAACGAGCGCGACGGTGCCGCCCACCGTGCGAGCTGGCCGGTCGACGACGAGTTCGGAGAGGTGATCTCCGCCTACAACCGCATGGTGGAGACGATCGACGGACGCACGCGCGCGCTGGCGGAGAGCGAGGCGCGCATGACGTCGATCCTGGAGGGATCGGTCTATCCCATCGTCATCGCGGCCTCCGACGACGGGCGGCTGTTGTATTCCAACAGCCGCGGGCTCGAACTGCTCCGCCTCGACCGCGCGGCGATCGATCGGGTCCGCGTCGCCGACCTCGTCATGCGGGCCGCCGATCGCGACGACCTCCTGGCGGCGATGGCCCGGCCCGGAGGCCTGCGCGACCGGGAACTCCAGCTCCGTCGCTTCAACGGGACTTGGTTCTGGGGCCTCGTCTCCGCCAACCCGATGCGCTACGCCGAGGTCGAGGCGATCTGCCTCACCTTCCTCGACATCACCGACCGGCGGGCGGCCAACGACCTCCTGCGCGCGTCGGAGGAGCGGCTGGCGCTGGCGCTGGCCGCCGCCGACCTGCACTTGTGGGAAACCGACATCACGACTGGGGCAACCAAGCAGCCGCTCGCCCTGTTCTACTCGCTCGGCTATGAGCGCGGCGAACTGCCGACCACGCTGGCCGCGTTCGAGGCCCTGATCCATCCCGACGACCTGCCGGAGGCGCGGGCCGCCTGGGACCGCCATGTCAGCGGTCGCACCCGCCTCTACATCACAGAGTTTCGCCTGCGCGGCCGCAGCGGGGCCTGGGTCTGGGTCGTCGTCCGCGGCAAGATGGTGGAACGCGGGGCCGACGGCCGGCCGACCCGGATCATCGGGCTGATCGGCGATATCTCCCGGCGCAAGCAGGCGGAAACCGACCTCGCCCGCAAGTCGACGATCCTCGAAGCCACGCTCGAGAACATGGCGCAGGGCCTGATGTTCACGGACAAGGACGGCCGCGTCGTCGCCTTCAACCGGCGCCTGCTGAGCTTTCTGGACCTGGACGAGGCGATGCTGCGGGGCGAGCCGCCGCTCGCCCGCCTTGTCGAGTTCATGGCGCGGCGCGGCGATCTCGGCCCTGCCGAACAGCCCGAGGAGATATGGCGCTACCGCCAGATCCGCCACTGGCAGGATCCCCAGACCGGGACCGAGGAACGCCAGGGGCCGCACGGCAACACCCTGGCGATGATGACCACCGCCGTCCCCGACGGTGGCTGGGTCCGGACCTTCACCGACATCACCGAACGCGTCCATCTGGAACACGAGCTGCGCCGGCTCGCGACCACGGACGAACTCACCGGAGCCTTCAACCGCCGCCACTTCTTCGAGCGGGCCCGGGTCGAGACCGGCCGCGCCCAGCGCTATGGCCGGCCGCTCGGCGTCCTGATGCTCGACCTCGACCACTTCAAGTCGATCAACGACAACCACGGGCACGCCGCCGGCGACATGGCGCTGTCAACGGTAACCGCGGAGATTTACGAGGTCTTGCGCACCAGCGACATGGTCGGGCGTATCGGTGGGGAGGAGTTCGGCGTCCTCCTGACCGAAACCGACAGCGAGGGCGTCGTCCACGCCGCCGAGCGTATCCGCGAAAAACTCGAAACCACCCCGATCACCTACGAAAACCAGGATATCCAGGTCACCGTGTCGATCGGTGCGACGACCCTGTGGGAAGAGGACCAGGGCTTCGACGATGCCCTGCGTCGGGCGGACGACGCGCTCTACGAGGCCAAGACCGGCGGGCGCAACCGCGTGATCTCAGCCGACCCGGTGCCGCTGCCGCTGGTCGAACCGGACTGAGCCCCGGAACCCGTCAGCTCTCCCGGCTCGACCGGTCCCGGGCGAAGCGCCCGCGCGCCAGGCGGAAGGTCAGCGGCCACAGGACCACGATCATCAGGATGCGGATGATGTGGTGGGTGGATACGAAAGCGGCATCGGTGTCGAGGGCGAGGGCGACCAGGCTCATTTCCGCCAGCCCCCCCGGAGCGTAGGCGAGGACCAGCGCATCCGGCGGCAGGCCGGTCAGCCAGTGGGCGGCCGCCGCCGTCACCCCGGTCATCGCCAACATCAGGAGGGTGAGCCCGAAGGCGACGACGGCCATGCGGGCGAGTGCCGTCGCGGTGACACCCTTGAAGCGGCAACCGAGGGACGAGCCGACGACCACCTGGGCGATCGCGACGGCAATGCCGGGCAGGCCGCCGGCGACGACGCCGGTCCCGTGAACCACCGCCGAAACCACCATCGGCCCGGTCAGGACCGGGGCCGGCAGCTTCAACAGCCGGGCCGGCACGTAACCGATCAGGCAGGCCGCCAGGATGAAGAGGTCGAGCGGGGCGACGTCGGCGAGATCGGGTCCCAGCGGCCCGCGCTGGCTGGCCGAATAGTCGGCCACCAGGATGAACCAGATCGGGATCAGGAAGACCACCAGCATCACCCTGAGCCCGTGGGCAAGGGCGATGAAGCGATCATCCCCCCCCTCTTTGCCGCCGACGATGACCATCTCGTTGAGGCCGCCGGGGGCCGCAGTGAAGAACGCGGTGGTGACATCGCAGCCGACGGTCCGGCGCAGATAAAGGAAGCCGACCGCCGTCGACGCGATGGTGAAGGCCGTGAGGCCGATCAGCGAAACGCCCCATTGCGCCGCCTGGTCGAGGATTTCCGGCGTAAAGGCACTGCCGAGAAGGATGCCGAGCACCATCACCATGATCGCGCGCAGGCTCATCGGGACGGCAACCCGCCAGGCCGCGACCGACGCGGTCAGGTTGGCGAGCATCGCCCCGATCATCCAGGCAAGCGGCAGGTTGTAGTAGGCGAGTATGGCACCACCGGCCGAGCCGATCGCGAGTGCGGTGGCGAGCGCCCCGAGATCGACGCCAAAAAGAAGGTGGCGCGGCCGCATGGCCGAACCCTGGATTCGGCCGCTCGCCGACGCGGAGGCGCGGATCGCGGCGGCGCAGGGGGAACCGGTCTCCTTCAACGCC
>CAYNIS010000392.1:0-3780 GCA_964397055.1 uncultured Rhodospirillaceae bacterium
TCGACCCGGGCGTCCAGGCCGACGCGTTCCGCAACCAGCTCCCGCCGGGGCTGGTCATGCTCCTCCTCAACGCCGTCTACTTCAACGGCGAGTGGACCGTGCAGTTCGACCCGGCCGAGACCCGCTCGGGCACCGCCATGGAGGCGGAGATGCGGACGCTGGTCGACGGTGAGGGTGAAGCCGACCGCCGGATGGGCCATGGCCAGCCTTTCCAGCACCGCGCGGGCGTTGGCGGCCTCCGTCCGCGCGCTTTTCAGGAACTTGAGCCGGGCCGGGGTCGCGTAGAACAGGTCGCGCACCTCCACCGTCGTACCGGACGGATGCGCCGACGGTTCGGCGTCGCCGACAACGCCTGCCGTCACCGTCAGCTGCCAGCCCTCGTCCGCGCCGGCGGCCCGGCTGGTCAGGGTGAGGCGGGAGACCGCGCCGAGAGAGGGCAGCGCCTCCCCCCGGAAGCCGAAACCGCGGATGTTGACCAAGTCGTCGTCCGGCAGCTTGGAGGTGGCATGCCGTTCGACGGCAAGCGCCAGACCCGCCGCCGTCATGCCGTGGCCGTCGTCGCGAACCCGGATCAGGCCGCGACCGCCCTCGACGAGGTCGACGGCGATCCTCCCCGCGCCCGCGTCGAGAGCATTCTCGACCAGCTCCTTGACGGCGGAGGCCGGCCGCTCGACCACCTCCCCGGCGGCGATGCGGTTGACCACCACCTCCGGCAGGCGGCGGATTGTCGGGACGGGTTGCGGCATGGTGCCATCCTAACCGCCGACCCGTTCGGTTGCCAGCCGGGGTGATCGGAGCCGGGGTGATCGGAGCCGGGGTGATCGGAGCCGGGTGATTGGCGTCGGGGGCGTTACGACCCGGCCCGGATCGCCGCGATCAGCCCGGCGGTCGAGCTGTCGTCCGCACCCAGCGCGCCATGGTCGGTCAGCGCCTTCAGGATCGGCTTGGCGAGTTGCTTGCCGAGCTCGACCCCCCACTGGTCGAAGGAATTGACGCCCCACAAGGCGCCCTGGGCGAACACCTTGTTCTCGTAGAGCGCGATCAGCGCCCCGACCCACATCGGGTCGAGTTCCGGCACCAGGAGGGTCGTGGTCGGCCGGTTGCCGGCGAAGGTCTTGTGGCGGGCCAGCGCCTCCGCCACCTCCGGCGCCTTGCCCTCGGCGAGGAGTTCGGCGCGGGCCTCCTCCGTCGTGCGGCCGCGCATCAGCGCCTGGGTCTGCGCCAGCACATTGGCGAGCAGCTTGGCGTGGTGGTCGCCGGCCGGGTCGCCCACCGGGTTCTGGCTCTTGATCGGGGCGATGAAGTCGGCCGCGATCACGGTCGGGCCCTGGTGGATCAGCTGGTAGAAGGCGTGCTGGCCGTTGGTCCCGGCCTCCCCGAACAGGATCGGGCCGGTATCGTGGTCGACCGCCTCGTCCTCCAGGGTCACCGCCTTGCCGTTGCTTTCCATGTCGAGCTGCTGGAGATAGGCCGGCAACCGGTCGAGATACTGGTCATAGGGCAGGACCGCGAGCGCGGGCATCTGCCAGAAATTGCGGTACCACAGCCCGATCAGGGCCATCAGCACCGGCACGTTCCGGTCCATGGGCGCTGTCGCGAAGTGGCGGTCGACGGCGTGGGCGCCGGCCAGCAGCTCCTCGAAGCGATCCATCCCGACCATCAGCGCGATCGGCATTCCGATCGCCGACCACAGGCTGTAGCGGCCGCCGACCCAGTCCCAGAACTCGAACATGTTTTCCGGTGCGATCCCGAACTCGGTCACCGCCTTGGTGTTGGTCGACAACGCGATGAAGTGCTTGGCGATCGCCGCCTCGTCCCGGGTCTGCCCGACGAACCAGCGCCGCGCGGTCGCCGCGTTGGTCAGGGTCTCCTGGGTGGTGAATGTCTTCGACGCGATGATGAACAGGGTCCGCGCGGGATCGAGCCGTTTCAGCGTTTCCGCGATGTGGGTGCCGTCGACGTTGGAGACGAAGTGCGCGGTCAGGCCCGGCTGATGCCACGGCGTCAGCGCCTTGGTCACCATCAACGGGCCGAGGTCGGAGCCGCCGATGCCGATGTTGACGATGTCGGTGATGCGTTCCCCGGTGAAGCCGCGCCAGCTGCCGTCGCGCACGGCGGTGACTGCCCGCCGCATCTGGGTCAGGACCCGGTCGACCTCCGGCATGACGTTCTGGCCGTCGACCAGGATCGGCGTGCCGGAACGGTTGCGGAGCGCCGTATGCAGGACCGCCCGACCTTCGGTCGCGTTGATCTTCGCGCCGGACAACATGGCATCGCGCTTGGCTTCCAGGCCCCGCTCGTGCGCGAGGGACACCAGGAGGTCGAGGGTTTCCTGGGTGATCAGCGCCTTTGAGAAGTCGGCCAGGAGCGCGCCCCCGCCGGAAATCTCGAAGCGCCGGCTGAACCGATCGAAGCGGCCCGAGTCTTCGGCGAACAGGGCGCGGAGGTGGCGACCCTCCCAGCTCTGACGGTGGGACTGGAGAGCTGTCCAGGCAGCGCATTCGGTAATCCGGGACATCGCGTTTGCCTCCCCGTGTCGCAGGCGCTCAGGCTTCCGCGGTTCCTCTAACGCGACCCGCGGGGCTCCGGCAATGTTCCTCGGATTTGGAAGGATCCCCTTAACCTATTTCCGACAGTTTTCCTGGGTCATTATCGCGAGGAGGCAAGGCCGATGCTGACGACGATGATCTGTGCCGTGGTCCTGGTTATCGCGGCGGCCCCCGTGGTCGCCCAGGGCTTCGGGGGGCTGGTCGACGACCGCTACCTGCAGGCCCAGGACAGCCTCGACCGGTTCCGCAACCTCCTCGCCAATCCGCCGCCCGCCGTGCGGGAACGTCGGGTCCTCGCCTGGATTGGCGGTATCGGCGGCAAGATCGACGTGTGGGTGACCGGCATCGTCCGCAACGGCGACGATTTCCGCGGCGTGATCGCGAGCGAACCGCTGGACGGCAGCGGCCGCGGCATGGGGGAGGTCGTCGAGGTTCCCGCGGCCGACGTTCTCGACTGGCGCATCGTGTTCGGCGACGACACCGAGATCTCGCCGTTCAGCCAGTGATGTGGCCTGGCCGATCCCGGCTCCGGACCCCCTCCGTTCAGGCCTTGGCGTCGTCCTCGATCGCCTCGAACTCGGTCTTCGACACGCCGCAATCCGGGCAGCACCAGTCGTCCGGAATCTCCTCGAAGGTGGTGCCGGGCTCGACGAAGTTGTCGGGATCGCCCTCCGCCGGGTCGTAGATGTAGCTGCAGGCCATGCACTGGTACTTGGTCATCGGGTCCGTCTTTCGCTGTGGCAAGGCGGTGGGTGAGCCGAGGCGGAGGTGGAGCAACTCCGGCCGCCCCTGTCAACGCCGCCTGTCAACGCCGCCCCTGTCAACGCCGCCCGTTCTCACGGGTCGCGGATGTCGCGCAGGCCGCGATTGGCCTCGCCCATCAGGTGGTGCGCGTCCTCACCCACCATCAGATCGGCGAACAGCGTGCGCTCGCGCGCCAGGCCCTCTTCCAATGACCAGTCCAGGCTGCCGCGAATCAGCTGCTTGATGTGACCGACGGCGCGCTGTGACTTGGCCGCCAGCGCGTGGGCGATCTCCAGGGCCCGCGGCAGGGGGCGGTCGACGACCTCGTGAACCATGCCGGACCGGAGGGCCTCGTCCGGGTCGACCTGGCACTGGGCCGTTCCCAGGGCGGTCTCGCAGGTCGGGAAGAAGCCCGGCGAGGCCTGTTCGGCCTGGGGGCAGGCCACGCCCACGTAGAAGCTCAGGCACTCGGCCCGGTCTTCGAATG
>CAYNIS010000393.1:0-3734 GCA_964397055.1 uncultured Rhodospirillaceae bacterium
GCCGCGACCACGATCGCCAGGACCAGGGCTGCAACCGGCCGGCCGACGCGGCGCGCCCCCGCGATCACGGGATGCCCGGCCCGCAGGCACCGGGCGCTGCCGGCGCCAGCTGCCTGAGGCTGCCATCGACGGTCACGATGCCGGACTTCGGGCTGGCGAGCGCGGACCAGTATCCGAGCACGATCTCGGCGGCGACGACGCAGGTTCCGATCCAGGCCGCCGACAGGCTTCGGCGGTTGCCGTCCAGGATCAGCCGGGTGCTGCCCACCCCGCGCCGGCAGACCGCCGCCGGGCGCCCGCCGGCGAGGCTGCCGCCGTGGCGATCGACGACTTCCAGCGCGGCCACCGGACCCTGCCAGGAAACCGGCTCGAACCAGCCGACCGGCTGGAAGCTGCGATTGAGCCGCATCGTCGTGACATCGCGCACGATGCCGGTCGTGATGCAGATCGGCGGGGAGGAAAGGGTGGGCGACGCCGCGGCCAGGTCGATGCCGGGCGCGGCCGCCAAAAGCGCCGCCGCGGTCAGTCGAGCCCGGCGCAGCGATCGGCAGCGACCGGCTTGATGTCCCAGAGGTAGTCGCCGGCGCGGAACTCGTCCCCCGTCAACTTGCTCATCGCCTCGATACACGTCCCGATCAGCTCCCGGGTGGCACGCCGCTGGTTGTCGTCGCGCAACTGGAAGACGCGCCGCCCGACCTTTGCCGGGCAGCTCGCCATGCCGGTGTCTTCGACCAGGACACTTTCGGCGACATCGACGTCGAGGTCGAGATAGGTGATCGAGCTCGCAAGGCCCCAGGACGCCGCCCAGCTCTTGTTGCGCTGCTCGGTCCTGACCGCCGCGGCCTTCAGGACCCCGGTGATGCGGCAGGTGTCAGAGGGCGGCAGCGGGGCGGCCGACGCCGGCGCAATCGAAAACGGGGCGGCAAGACCGATGAAGAGCAGGGCAAGGAGAAGCCGAGCGCGCATGAAGAAGCCTCCGCAAGGGCTGTGGCGACCTCGCGGAAGCTAGCAATAGGGACGTTACCGGACCGCTAAACGGGCCTTGAGAGCCCCTGGCCCGATACCTACTGGCCGCCGGTGACCTCGATCACCTGGCCGGAGATGTAGTTCGATTCGGGGCTGCAGAAGAGGTAGACGGCATTCGCCGCCTCCTCCGGCGTGCCCGGCCGGCCCATCGGGATCATCGCCGAGGCCATGGAGATGGTCTCCGGCCGGACCCCGACCTTGATCTCCCGCCCCTCGACCTCGATCTTCGCCTCGCCCGCGGTCAGGGCCTGGGTCAGGCGCGTCTCGATGAAGCCGAAGGCGACACAGTTCACCGCGACCTTATAGCGACCCCATTCCTTGGCCATGGTCTTGGTCATGCCGACCAACGCCGCCTTGCCGGAGGAGTAGTTGATCTGGCCGGCGTTGCCGCGGGTGCCGGAGACGGAGGAGATGTTGACGACCTTGCGGAACACCTCCCGCCCCTCGGCCTGTTCCTTCTTGGCCAGCTCGCGGATCGGCTCGGCGGCCGCACGCAGGATGCGGAACGGGGCGGTCACATGGACGTCGATCATGGCGTACCACTGGTCGTCCGCCATCTTGTGGACGACGTTGTCCCAGGTGTAGCCGGCGTTGTTGACGATGATGTCGAGGCCGCCGAACGCGTCGAGCGCGGTCTTGACGAAGCGGTCGCCGAAATCCGGGGCGGTGACGTTGCCGATGCAGGCGGCGGCCTCCGCCCCCATGCCCTTCAGCTCCGCCAGCACCTCGTTCGCCGGGGCCTCGTCCAGGTCGTTGACCACCAGCTTCGCCCCTTCGGAGGCGAGCTTGAGCGCCATCGCCCGGCCGATGCCGCGGCCGGAGCCGGACACGAGGGCGACCTTACCGTCGAGCTTTCCCATGGTTCGTCTTCTTCTTCTTGCGTGCTTGTCGGATCAGGCGCGGGCGATGGTCGCCGTGCCGGTCAGGGTCACGGTGCCGTCCTCTTTCGCGGTCTGGATGGCGAGCTTCAGGACCTCCTCCCCGTTCTCGTTCGCGACCTCGACCACCTTGCCGGTGCAGGTGATCTCGTCATGGACGTTGGTGAGAGCGGTGAAGCGCACGCCGTAGTCGCGCACCTGGCTTTGCTTCGCCCAGCCGATCAGGAGCCGGCTGAGATAGGCCATCGACAGCATGCCGTGGGCGAAGACGTCGTCATAGCCGAACTTCTTGGCGAAATCGATGTCGACATGGATCGGGTTGTGGTCGCCCGACGCGCCGCAATAGAGTGCCAGCGTGTGGCGGCTGATCGGGGCGATCTTGAGCGGCGGCAGCTCGTCGCCGGCCTGCGCGGTCTGAGGGGTCACGGCCATATCGTCGGTCCTCCCAATTAGTTGCGAACCACGGTCACGCCGGTGAGCTCGGCGACCGTCTCGTTCTTCTGGTTGGTGGCGGTGGTCTTCACCACGATGAACTCCAGCGCCCCGCCCTTCTTGTCGTAGATGTCGGTGATCTCCCCGGCGAAGGTGATGGTGTCCCCGGCGTAGATCGGCTTGAAGTACTTGAAGTGCTGTTCGCCGTGCAGGATGCGGCCGATGTCGATGTCCAGCACCTCCAGCATGCCGGGCTGCTTGCCCGGGGCCATGTGGTTCAGGCAGAAGGCATAGGTCGGCAGCGCCGGCAGCGTCGGATGGCCCGCGGCCTTGGCGGCATCCTCGTCGGAATAGACGGGGTCGGTCTCCCCGATCGCCTTCGCGAAGAAGGCCAGCTGGTTCTTCTCGGTCGTGATCGACCGGGTTTCCATCTTGAGACCGATATGGTCTTTGGAGATCAAGGCACCCTCCCTCGCAACAGGTTCTTCGTTGGCCGGTTTCGGCCGCTTCTTGACTAACCGGTTGGTAAGTGGCGCTTGACCTCCCGTCAAGACCGACTAGAAACGGGAAGCCTCCGGGGGCGTCGATTTGGACCGTCGGGGGATTGCTGGAGGCGGGCCGAAGCCGTGAGCGTTGCCGAACAGACCGACCGCACGACGGCCCATGCGAAGGCGCGCCGGCACGAATTGATGCTGACCGCCGCGCGCCGCTTCAACCGCACGGGCTACGTCCATACCTCGCTCGCCGATATCGCCGCCGACCTCGGCATGACCAAGGCCGCCCTCTACTACTATGTCCGCTCGAAGGACGAGATCCTGTTCGAATGCGGGCAGATCGCCTTCGCCGAGCTTGCCGACGTCCTGGAAGAGGCGCGCCAGGGGCAGATCCCGGGGGCCGAGCGCATCCGCCGGTTCTTCCGCCGCTACGCCCACATGATCTGCCTGGAATTCGGCCGTTGCCTGGTGATGACCGACATCAAGGACCTGCTGCCGGAGTCGCGCGACCACTGGATCAAGCGCCGCCGACTGCTGGAGACCGCGGTGCGAGAGATGATGGAAGCGGGCATCGCCGACGGCTCGATCCGCGCGGAAATCGACCCGGTCTTGGCGACCCGCGCCCTGTTCGGGGCGTTCAACGCCCTGCCCCGCTGGGTGTCCGCCGACGGCCCGATGACCCCGGAAGCCATCGCCGACGGCTACCTCTCGGCGTTTCTCGGCGGGCTGGCGACCGAACGCTAGATCGGCCCCACGCCACACCTCGGGAGCGGGCGGCCGGCGTCGGCGAGGCCGATGACGACGACGATCTCATCCACGCGCGGGGCGTCGGGGACGGACACCGTGATCGTGTCGAAATGGTCGAACGACCAGGCCTCGTCCTTGTGGCCGAGCGGCAGGTCGA
>CAYNIS010000394.1:0-3724 GCA_964397055.1 uncultured Rhodospirillaceae bacterium
ACTCGTAACGGCGATGGCCCATCTCATCCCTCCTGATACCAAGAAGGTTGAATCAGTTTACCGCCGTCCTGTGAATCCCCTTTATGAGTTCATCTCCTAGACCAGTTTCGCCCAGACTGTGCTGACAGTCTGGGCAGATCGAAACTGGTCGGTTCCCCGATCAGCGCGATTCTTGAGCACCGGGGGATTGCGCGGCTACTTTGCCAAAGGTAACCGGTTTCAGAACATGACGCGCAAGCCACCGGTCACGGTGACCGCGTCGAAGTCGCTGTCGAGCACGCTGTCGATGGCGTTGGCGGTCAGGTTGAACCGCTCGACATCATGGTCGGCCAGCGCGAAGTAGCGGGCATCGGCGATCAGGGCTATCCGATCCGTCAGTTCGATTTCCATGCCGCCGCCGAGCTGGAAGGCGAAGGTGGTGACCGACGTCGGGATCGCGATCTGATTGGCGCCCGCCAGATAGCGGATGTTGTAGTCGATCCCGGCGAGCCCGATGCCGCCGCCGGCGGTCAGGCGCACCCGGTCGAAGTACTGGGGCGTGTCGTACCAGAGGTTCACGAGGCCGCCGACAACGCTCTCCTCGCCCTCCAGCACGGTGCGGGCAACGCCGTTGAGGGCGAGCCCGTCGAGGTCGTTCTCCCGGTAGTTGACCTCGCCCTCGGCGCGGAACCGGCCCCAGCTACCCTCGGCCGCCTTGATGCCGAGGGCCGCCCCGACAACGAAGCCGTTGTCGAAGTCGATGTCGATGTCGCGCCGGGCACCGGCGGCGTTGGCGCCGGAGATGTCCTGTTCGTCGGCGAGGCTGCCGCCGGCCATCAGGCTGACATAGAAGCGCTGGTCCTGGGCCGCGGCGGTCCCGGTGGCGGCAGCAAGCGAAAGGGCAGCCAGCGTGGCGACTGTCAGAGAAGTCTGCAGCATTGGATGATGATCCCCATGATTTCGGAATGCCTGAGACACCAAAAAGAACCGCTGCCCGAGGAGAGCTCCGGGCAGCGGCCAAGTCGGACGGAAGTCAGATCAGGTCGAAGTTGTCGGCGGTGAAGGTCGAAAGCGCGGCCAGCGCGTCGTCACCTTCGAGGTTGGTGAGGTTGGCGAGGACACTGATGTCGCCGTTGTCATCGAGGTCATTGGAGTAGACGAGGCGATTGATGCCGAGGTTCTCGTTGAAATAGACGAACAGGCCTTCGTCGGCGGTCAGGTCGTCATTGGCGGCGATGGCCGACGCCGCCGCCCCGGCATTGGCGAAGCTGTCCTGGAGCACGAGGACGTTGGCATCGCCCGAGAGTTCGGCGGCAAGGCCGTTGGCGAAGGTCAGGAGCTCCAGCGAGAAATCCTCGCCATCGACCTGGAAGCGGTCCTCGGCAATCGCGAAGTCGACGATCTCGTCCGGCAGAACCGCGACCTGGCGCCCCTCGGCCGAGACATCGACACCGTTGAAGGCATCGCCGGAGAACTGGAAGGTGTCGGCGCCGTCGCCGCCGATCAGCTGATCCTGGCCGCCACGGCCGTTCAGGACGTCATCGCCGCCGATGCCGTTCAGGACGTTGACGCCTTCGTCACCGAGGATGACGTCGCCGCCGCTGGCGCTGCCGTTGGCGTTCTCGAAGTTGACGAAGGTGTTGGTACCGGCGATGCCGGTTTCGAAGTCGATGGTGATGCCTTCCGGCTCACCGTTGAGCAACAGGGTGTCCGTGCCCTCCCCGCCGTCGACGAAGTCGACGCCGCCGAACGGGTGGATGCGGTCGTCGCCGGCACCGCCGCGGATGACGTTGTTTTCCTGGTTGCCGAACAGGGTCTCGTCGGCGTCGGAGCCGATGATGTTCTCGATGTCGGTCAGGGTGATCTCGATCGTCTCGCCGCCCTGGACGACGCGCAGGATGCCGTTCTGGCTCGGCGGTTCGGGCAGCAACGCGCCCTGGCTCTCGAGGTCCAGGTCGACCAGGATGCTCTCGGCCCCGGAAAGGTCGAGCTTGGCGAGATCGAGGGTGTCGCCGGTACGGATGTCGCGGCGGCGGGTGGCGTCACCGGTGTTGGTGTCGGTCCCGCCGTCGACGACCTCCCCGTTCTCGATCGAGGTCAGGCGGAAGCGGTCGTCGCCGGCCCCGCCATAGAGGCGGTCGAAGCCCGCCCCGCCGTCCAGGCGATCATCGCCGATCCCGCCCCACAGGACGTCGTCACCGGCCCCGCCCTTCAGGCGGTCGTCGCCAAGGCCGCCGAAGATCTCGTCGTCACCCTTGCCACCGCTCAGGCGATCGTCGCCGAAGCCGCCCAGGATGACGTCATCGCCCTTGCCGCCCTTCAGGCGGTCATCGCCGAAAATGCCGAAGATCAGGTCGTTGGCGGAGCTGCCCTTGGCCTCGTCGTCGCCGAAGCTCCCGAACAGAAGTGCGTTTACTTTGTTTAGGAAAAAACCGGAGAGATTGAAACTCGGCATGACAGTTTTCCCCTTCCCAGCCTTGTCTGGCCGCCATTGGTCGATGGCTTGGCGTGCCGTTGGTGGACGCCCAGCAGGACGGCCCGGAATGGGGGCTATTCCGTCGCAGCACGAAAAAAAGTTGAGCCCGAACGACGGGGAATAACTTTGCGCCCGACGGATCATGGAAGGTACGGGACGCGGGGGCGCGGCCCGGCTTTGCCAATCGCGACCAGCGCAGGACATCCATGCGTAAAGGGCATGGGGATGCGAGGGCGAGTGGTGAGGGTGGAGGTATCGCAGTACTCACGAAAACCGGCGCATATTGCCTGCGTGACCACGACAGTGGCCTGCGCCACCGCCGACCGGATGATGTGGCCTGCCTCCCGGAAGGCGGACACGACGGGCCCGAGGAGAGGTGGAAGCGTTGGCCGAGACCGCCCCGTCCCCCGACGGAAACCCCGGGCACCAGCTAGCACCGGCTGCCGGCGACCCGGTGCCTCAGGCCGGTGCGCGCGACCGCACCCAGGCCATCGTCCAGCACCTGACGGCATTGAAGCGCTATGCCCGGGCCCTGGCGGGCGATCACGACCGCGCCAACGACCTGCTGCAAGATGCCGTCACGAAAGCGCTCGCTGCTTGGGGACAGTTGCAGGAGGGCGGTTCGGTCAAGGCCTGGCTCTACGCCATCATGCGCAACCACTTCCTGCAGGAGGGGGCGAAGCGCAATCGATGGCGCACGATCCTGTCCGACGCCCCGCTGGAGGAGGTGGAAGCCCCGGCACCGGAAGCCCAAACCAGCCGTCTCGCCCTTCAGGAACTGGATGCGGCCCTTGCCGAGTTGCCCGACGAACAGCGCGAAACCCTGGTCCTCGTCGCCGTCGAGGGGATGAGCTATGCCGAAGCGGCAGCGGTCACCGGTGTCGCCGTCGGCACCGTGATGTCCCGGTTGTCCCGGGCCCGGCAACGCCTGCGCCAACTGACCGACCCCGATGCGGCCCCTGCCCGGGGCGCTTCTCCCTCGGCCCCCCAAACTGACGGGCACGGACATGGCTGAGACCCCGACCCTCATCGACGACGTTCTGCTCGCCGCCTATGTCGACGGCGAGCTCGATGCCGAGGCCGCGGCGGAAGTGGAGCGCCACCTGGCGTCCTCCGCAGAGGCGCGCGCGACGCTGGATCAGCTGGGCCGCCAGAACGACGATCTGCGCACCCTCTTCAATCACGCCGCCGGGACCATGGGTTCGCCCGCGGTCGCAGCGGCGGCCGCCGGTATCAGCCGGACACCAGCCGAAGCGGTCAGCCGCACAC
>CAYNIS010000395.1:0-3720 GCA_964397055.1 uncultured Rhodospirillaceae bacterium
GGTCGCCGAGGCCGCCGGGGCCGAGGCTGAGGGCCCGGATCAGCGCCCGGTGCACCAGAAGGTCGGCGTAGCGCCGGATCGGCGAGGTGAAATGGGCGTAGCGGCGCAGGGCGAGGCCGAAATGGCCGATATTCTCGATCGAGTAGGCGGCCTGGGCCATGGCGCGCAGGATCGTGTTGGAGATGAGGGGCGCTTCCGGCTTGCCCTCCACCCGTTTCAGCATCTGGGTCAGGTGGGCCGGCTTCAGGACCTGGCCCTTGGCGAGCTTCAAGCCGAAAGTCGACAGGAACTCGCGCACCGCTTCCAACCGGTCCGGGTGCGGCCGGTCGTGGATGCGGTAGACGCACGGGCTGCCGGCCCGTTCCAGCGTCTCCGCCGCCGCCACATTGGCGGTGATCATCAACTCCTCGATCAGCTTGTGGCTGTCGAGGCGGGCACGCGTGCCGATCTCCACCACATGGCCGTCGTCGGCGACCTTCACCACCCGTTCCGGAATGTCGAGTTCCAGCGTCTGGCGCGCGATGCGGCCGGCGTCGAGGGCGCGATAGACGCCATAGAGGGGCCGGATCACCGCATCGAGCAGGGGGCCGGTGGTGTCGTCCGGGGCGCCGTCCATCGCCGCCTGGACCTGTTCGTAGGTGAGGCGGGCGGCCGAGCGCATCAGGCCCCGCACGAAGCTGTGCTTCAGCAGCCGGCCTTCGGCGTCGATCCACAGATGGACGGCGAGGGTGGCGCGCGGTTCCCCGGGCCGGAGGGAGCAGAGGCCGTTGGACAGGTCCTCCGGCAGCATCGGCACGACCCGGTCGGGGAAGTAGGTGGAGTTGCCGCGCGCCTGCGCCTCCCGGTCCAGCGGGGAGCCGGTGCGGACATAGTGGGCGACGTCGGCGATCGCGACGATGGCATGCCAGCCGCCGGGGTTGGCCGGGTCCGGATCGGGTTCCGCCCAGACCGCGTCGTCGAAGTCGCGGGCGTCGGCGCCGTCGATGGTGACGAGGGGGACGTCCCTGAGGTCGGTCCGGCCGGAGAGGTCCGGGACCTCAGCCTCCGCCGCGTCGGCGAGGGCCGCGTCGGAGAACACCGTCGGCAGGCCAGCGCGGTGGATCGCGATCAGGGAGATGGCGCGCGGTTCGTCCGATCGGCCGATCCGTTCGACCACCGCCGCCTGGCGTAGGCCGAGCCGGGTCGACGGCAGCACGTCGGCGATGACCATGTCGCCGGGTTCGGCCCCTCCGAGGTTCTGCGGCATGACGATCAGGTCGGCCTTGGCGCGCTTGTCCGTGGGCTTCAACCTGAAGCCGTCGCTCGACGGCTCGACGACGCCGATCACCCGCGCGGTCGAACTGTCGATTCGGGTAATCGTCCTGGCCTCGTAGCTGCCATCGGCCAGGCGCTTCAGCCGCGCCAGCACTCGGGCGCCGATGCCCGGCGCCGGGCCGCCGTCGCGCTTGTCGGTCTGGAGGATGATGATCGGGGCGGGACCCACCTCCTCGTCCCAGACCTGGGGCCGGCAGACGACATCTCCGTCGCCGTCGATGCCGGTCACCTCGATCACCGTCACCGCGGGCAGGGTGGCTGGCGGGGCCAGACGCCGGCCGCGCCCGCGCTCGATCAGGCCGTCGTCCTCCAACGACCGGATCATGCGCTTCAGTTCGACCCGTTCGGGGCCGGAGACCTGAAAGGCGCGTGCCAGGTCCCGCTTGGTGACCGGGCCGGTCGCATCCCGGATGAACTTCAGGAGGTCGTCGCGGGAGGGCAGGTCGCCGCTCACTCCGCCGCCCCGCGGGTCGATGACGCGGGCTTCTTGGCGGGGGTGGCGGGCTTCTTCGTGGCGGCGGTCTTGCGCGTGCTCGTCGCTGTCTTGGCCGCCGGCTTTTTCGCGGGTGCCTTCTTGGCGGGGGCCTTCTTTTCGGCCGGCGCCTCGGCCGCTTCCGTCTCGGTGGCCGCCTTCTTGGTGTCGGCCTTCTTTGCGTCGGCCTTCTTGGGCGCCCCCTTGCCGGCGCGCTCCGCCTTTTCGGCGAGGAGCTTGACCGCTTCTTCCATGGTCAGCGTGTCGACCTCCATGCCCTTGCGCAGGGAGGCCATGGTCGAGCCGTGCTTCACATAGGGGCCGAAGCGGCCCTTGTTGATCGTCACCGGCTTCTTGTCGGCCGGGTGCTCGCCGAGCTCGCGCAGGGCACCGGAGGTTCGGCCCTGGGCGCTCGCCAGGATGTCGACCGCGCGGTTGAGGCCGATGGTGAGCACGTCGTCATCCGCCGGCAGCGACTTGTAGAGGGAACCGTGCTTCAGGTATGGCCCGTAGCGGCCGATGCCGGCGGTGATCGTGTCGCGCGTTTCCGGATGCGGGCCGATCTCGCGCGGCAGGTTGAGGAGGGCGAGGGCCACTTCCAGCGTCACCTCCTCCAGGCTCATGCCCTTCGGCACCGACTGGCGCTTCGGCTTCGGTTCGGCCGGCGCCTTCGCCTTCTTCTTCTTGGCCTTGGTGCCCGCCTCGGCTTCCGGTTCCGGCTCCGGCGGCGGAGGGGGGGCGGCCGGCGTTTCCGGCGGGCCGAGCTGGACATAGACGCCGTAGGGCCCGCGCCGAAGCGACACCGGCAGCCCGGTCACCGGGTCATGGCCGAGGAGCTTGGGTTCGGCCAGCGCATCGGCCTCGCCGTCCTCTCCGGTCGGGACGGCAAGCCGGCGTGTGTAGGTGCAGGCCGGGTAGTTCGAACAGCCGATGAAGGCCCCGGTCTTGGAAAGCCGGAGCCCCAGGCGCCCGTCGCCGCAGGCCGGGCAGGCGCGCGGATTGGCGCCGTCCTCGCCTTCCGGGAAGAAATGGCTGCCCAACTCCTCGTCCAGGCGGTCGATGACGTCCCGGATCTTGAGCTCCTGGGTCTCCTCGATCGCCTGATGGAAGGCCTGCCAGAAGTCGCGCAGGAGCAGCTTCCAGTCGATCCGCCCGCCGGAAACGTCGTCGAGCTTCTCCTCCAGATCGGCGGTGAAGTCGTACTCGACGTAGCGCTGGAAGAAGTTGGCGAGGAAGGCGGTGACCAAGCGCCCGCGCTCCTGCGGCACGAACCGCTTGCGATCGAGCTTCACGTACTCGCGGTCCTGCAGGACCTGGAGGATCGAGGCGTAGGTGGAGGGCCGGCCGATGCCGAGTTCCTCCATCTTCTTGACCAGGCTCGCCTCGGTATAGCGCGGCGGGGGCTGGGTGAAGTGCTGGTCGGCGCTGACCTTCTCCCGCGCCGTCGCCTCACCCTTGGCCATCGCCGGCAAGCGCCGGTCCTTGTCCTCGTCGCCATGGGCGTCGTCGCGATCCTCCCGGTAGACTGCGAGGAAGCCGTCGAACACGACGACGGACCCGTTGGCGCGCAGGACCACGCGCCCGTCGTGTCCGGCGATGTCGACGGCCACCTGGTCGAGGACCGCGTTCTCCATCTGGCAGGCGACGGTGCGCCGCCAGATCAGCTCGTAAAGGGCCGCCTGCTGCCCGTTCAAATGGCTTGCGACCATCTTCGGGCGCCGGGTGGGGTCGGTCGGGCGGATCGCCTCGTGCGCTTCCTGGGCGTTCTTGGCCTTCGACTTGTAGACGCGCGGGCTCTTCGGCAGGTAGCGGTCGCCATGGTCGGCGGCGATCACCTTGCGCGCGCCGGCGATGGCGTCGTTCGACAGCTGGACACCGTCGGTCCGCATGTAGGTGATGAGGCCGACGGTCTCGCCGCCGATCTCGACCCCCTC
>CAYNIS010000396.1:0-3711 GCA_964397055.1 uncultured Rhodospirillaceae bacterium
GCAGCGTTGTGCGGTGCTGTTCGGGCCGGAACGGACCGGCCTGGTGAACGAGGACGTGATGCAGGCCGACGCCCTGTTGACCGCGCCGCTCAACCCCGACTTCGCCTCCCTCAACCTCGCGCAGGCGGTCCTGATGGTCGCCTATGAGTTCCACACGGCAGGCGACGAGACCGACGCCTATGAACTGCCGATGGGCCGCTCGCGCCCGGCGACGCGCGCCGAAACCGACAACCTGATCGCCCATCTGATCGAGGAGCTGGATCGCAGCCGGTTCTTCGCCACGCCGGACATGCGGCCCGTCATGGTCGCCAACATCACCAATGCGCTGATGCGCATGGGGGCGACGGAACAGGAGCTGCGCACGCTCCACGGGGCGATCGTCGCCCTTTGCGGCCGCCCCCGCCAGCGCGCTGCCGATGGCAACCTTGACTCAAGCACACCCTCGGCGTGATCTTAGCTGCTTATTCCTAAGAACGCGGGTGGTGACAGCGGGTCATCGCCCCGGCCGGACCCCGGCAGCCGACAAGCGACCGGGGCCATGCCCTATTGGGACAACTGGTGCCGAAAGCCCGCGAAATGGGCCGGCCGAACACGAGGATCCGATAGAGTCCCATGCCGCATAAGCGTCACCCGTCCAAGCACAAGATCGACCGCCGCCTCGGCGTCAACCTGTGGGGCCGGCCGAAGAGCCCGCTCAACAAGCGCGAATATGGCCCCGGCCAGCACGGCCAACGGCGCAAGAAGCCGTCGGACTTCGGCACCCAGCTGATGGCCAAGCAGAAGCTCAAGGGCTTCTATGGCAACATCGGGGAAAAGCAGTTCCGCCGCTACTATGCGGAGGCGGTGCGCCGCCGCGGCGACACCGGCGAGAACCTGGTCGAGCTGCTGGAACGCCGCCTCGACTGCGTGATCTATCGCATGAAGTTCGTGCCGACCGTCTTCGCCGCGCGCCAGTTCGTCAGCCATGGCCACATCAAGCTGAACGGCCGCCGGGTCACCGTGCCGTCGATCATGGTCCGCGACGGCGACGTGATCGAGGTGAAGGAGAAGTCGCGCGACCTGCCGCTGGTGCTCGAAGCCTCCCAGTCGGCCGAACGCGACGTTCCGGAATATGTCGACGTCGACCATTCGAAGATGACCGGCACCTTCGTTCGCGGGCCGAAGATGATGGACGTGCCCTACGCCGTTCAGATGGAACCGAACCTGGTCATCGAGTTCTACTCGCGCTAATCGCGAGGCCGAATCCCCGGGGCTGCAAGCGGCACCCCGGGCTCGGCTTTCCGCTGTTCCGCATTGATCATGTTCGACGACGTCGTAATCCGGCGTGCGACTTGCCGGGACACCCCTGCGCTTACCGCCGTCATGCAGGCTTCGGCAGCCTATGGCGGGCTCTACCGTGCCATGATCTCCGGATACGAGGTCTCGGCCGCTCAGATTGCCCGGGATCATGTCGCGCTTGCCGACCACAGCGGTGCCGTCCTCGGCTTCTACAGCCTGATCCTGGAGCCAGAGGCGGAACTCGATCTCATGTTCACCGCTGATGCGGCACAGGGACGGGGCATCGGTCGCCTTCTCATGAGCGACATGGCCAAGGCTGCAGCGGGGTATGGGGCGAGATCGGTGAAGATCGTGTCTCATCCGCCGGCAGCCGGCTTCTACCGGCGGTTGGGAGCCGTCGATGTCGGCACACAACAGCCAAGCGGCGGCGTAAGTTGGGCACGGCCGGTCCTGCGGCTGCCGGTTGGGTAGGCCGGCTTATCGCTGCAAGCAGGGCGCGCGTTTGCGCCCTACTTGTTCCGGCGGCCGGGGTAGATCCCCATTTCCTTGGCGATGATCTCCAGCATGATCTCGTTCGCGCCGCCGCCGATCGCGGCGATGCGCAGGTCGCGATAGGCGCGGCTGATCCAGGTCTCCGTCATGAAGCCCTGCCCGCCCCAGTACTGCAGGCATTGCCCCGGCAGGCGCATGGCAAGCTCGCCCATCAGGTACTTGCCCATGGACGCGAGCTTGGCCGCCCCGTTGCCGGCCAGATACTCCTCCACCGTGCGGTAGAGCAGGGCTCTCAGCGCCTCCAGTTCCGACTGGAGGGAGGCGAGCTTGTGGTAGACCACCTGCTTGTCGAGGATCGATCCGCCGAACGCCTTGCGCTCGCGCGTGTAGTCGATCGTGTCCTCGACGCAAAGCTCCATGCTCCGGAGGGTGCGGGCGACCACCCAGATCCGCTCCTCCTCGAACTGTTCCATCTGGTAGATGAAGCCGCGTCCCTCCTCCCCGATCAGGTGGGATTGCGGCACCCGCACCTCGTCGAAGAACAGCTGGGCGGTGTCGGAGGAGTGCAGGCCGAGCTTGTCGAGCTTCTTCGCGACCTCGAAACCCTTGGCGTCCTTTGGCACCACGATCAGCGACTTGTTCCGGTGCGGGCCGTTCTCGGTCGAGGTGTTGGCGAGCAGGCAGATCCAGTCCGACTGCACCCCGTTCGAGATCCACATCTTCGAGCCGGAGATGACGTAGTCGCCGCCGTCCTTCCTGGCGAAGGTCCGGATGTTGGCGACGTCGGACCCGGCCGACTCCTCGCTGACCCCGATGCAGCCGAGCATCTCGCCTGCGATCGACGGGACCAGGAAGTTCCGTTTCAGATAGTCGGAGCCGTGGCGCGCGATGGCCGGCGTGCACATCGCCGTGTGGACACCGACGGAGGTGGCGATGCCATAGGCGCGGCACTCGCCCATCGCCTCCGCGAAGGCGGTCTCGTAGGAGTAGTCGAGGCCCATGCCGCCCAGGTCGGGGTCGCGGGTGATGCCGAGGAGGCCGGCGTCGGCGAGCTTCTTCAGCACCTGGTGCGCGGGGTACTGGCCCTCCCGCTCCCATTCGTCCACGTAAGGGTTGATGTGCTCCGCGATCACCTGGCGCGTGGTTCGCATCAGCTCCTGGTGCTCGTGGGCATAGATCATCGAGGGCACTCCTTCGGCGGCACGGGTGGGGCAGCGGATTGCGGTGAGGCCCGGGCGGGGCGACACCCGCCACCCCGTGCTAGGCTGCCCCGACATAGCACCCCCTGACGCGAAGGCCATGACCTGATGGATCCTGGAACGCTGCGCATCCTGCTTGCCGAGGACCGCTCCTATGTCCGCCTCCAGATCGAGGTACCGGGCTTCACCCCCTTGTGGGTCGAGATGGCCGAGCCCGAGGTCATGGAGGTGATCGAGGAACTGGCCGACATGCGCGCGACCATGCCGGACCCGGTGGCGGAAGCGGTCGACCCCAACGCGCGGCTTCGGCTGGAGGCCGATCCCCGCTGGTCGGTCGCCGCCGCGGAGGGGGAGAACGCGCTGGGGGAAACGGTGAAGCGGGCCCTCCTGATGCTGCGCCATTCCGGCACCGGCTGGACCGGCTATGCCCTCAAACCCGGTGACGCCCGGACCCTCGCCGCCCAGCTCCTCGCCGCCGCGGACGCGTGCGAGGGGATCAAATGATGGTCGACTAACTGCACCGATCTCTTTGCCACAGCGCCTTATCCAAGGTGCGGAGCGACACTCCGAACTTTCTTGCTGTGGACCGACAGAGTTCCACGTACTTCCACCACATGTCGAAATTGTAGTAGCTCGACGAGAGGCCAACTGAATTCATCGTTCGTTTGTCGAGAATCGGATAAGAATTCGGACGGTTTGAAAAACCTGCGTTGTAAGGGGCAAATCATGGGAGTCTGGGCTC
>CAYNIS010000397.1:0-3245 GCA_964397055.1 uncultured Rhodospirillaceae bacterium
AGCGGCCCCCTTCGGCCCGATGATCAGCTGCCAGGGCAGGCCGATCAGGTCCATTTCCGCGAACTTGGCCCCTGCCCGTTCGTCGCGGTCGTCGTGCAGCACCGGAATGCCGCCGCCGGAGAGCTTGACCTGCAATTCGTCGCAGAGGGCGTCGGTGCGCGCGTCGCCGGACTTGAGGTTGATCAGGCCGACATGGAACGGCGCCACGGTTTCCGGCCAGATGATGCCGTCGCCGTCGTGGCTCGCCTCGATGATCGCTCCGACCAGCCGCGACACACCGATGCCGTAGGACCCCATCTCGACCGGCACCGTCTCGCCATCCGGGCCGGTGACGACGGCACCCAGCGGCTTCGAGTATTTGGTGCCGAAATAGAAGATGTGGCCGACCTCGATGCCGCGCGCATTCATCAACTGATCCGCGGGGATCGGGCTGGTTGCCGGATCGTGCTTCTCGTCGGTCGCGGCATAGATGCCGGTCAGCCGCTCATAGAAGGGGTCGAGGTCGTCGTCGTAGCCGGGGCTGTCTGCCATGACGTCGAGCGACATCCAGTCCGGATGGCAGAACACCTCGCTCTCGCCGGTCTCCGCCAGGATGATGAACTCATGGCTCAAGTCGCCGCCGATGGCGCCGCTGTCGGCGCGCATCGGGATCGCGCGCAGGCCGAGACGCGCGAACGTCCTGAGATAGGCCAGGAACATCTTCTGATAGGAGCGCTTGGCGCCGGCGAAATCCAGATCGAAGGAGTAGTTGTCCTTCATCAGGAACTCGCGACCGCGCATGACACCGAAGCGCGGGCGGATCTCGTCCCGGAACTTCCACTGGATGTGATACAGGTTGGTCGGCAGGTCGCGATAGGACTGGATCGACTGGCGGAAGATGTCGGTGATCATCTCCTCGTTGGTCGGCCCGAACAGCATCTCGCGGTCGTGCCGGTCGGAAATGCGCAGCATCTCCTTGCCGTAGTCGTCGTAGCGCCCGCTTTCGCGCCACAGCTCCGCCGACTGGATGGTCGGCATCAGCAGTTCCTGCGCCCCGGCGGCATTCTGTTCGACGCGCACGATGTCGGCGATGCGGTCGAGGACGCGCAGCCCCAGCGGCAGCCACGCGTAGATCCCGGCGGAGGTCTGGCGGACCATGCCGGCGCGCAGCATGTAGCGGTGGGAAACGATCTGCGCTTCCGCCGGCGTCTCTTTCAGCGTCGGCAGGAAATAGCGGGACATCCGCATGCCGGGGACTCTCTTGAACGGGGTCTTGGAGGCCCGGACGATAGGCAAGCCCTCGAATTCTGTAAATCGCCTCGCCATACAGCCCTCGCAACATTGGGCGCGCAGCCGGCGATCGCGCCGGCGCAGCGTCAAAGTCGATCGTCAACCGGCGTCGAACGCGTGAAGCGCGAAATTCAGCCGGCAAACCACATCAGGCGTCGTCGAACGAAAACGTTTCTCGGCCGCCGCACGGGCGGCACATCAGAAATCTCTAAATCTATGGTGATTGATTTATGGTTAACGTGCAAGGCTTCCGATGCTAATGAAGGCGGCCTGGAAGTACGGGGCACCACGCAGAAGGCGGCGGGTGTCGCGAAAGAAAATTTCTCGCGCTAACGCTGTGAGGTTTTTTTGGTGCAAGAAAATGCGTGACCGGTCTCATCGAACGGACTAGAGTAACGGTCAACAAAAAAGGGCCGTGACGAAGGTCACGGCCCGAGTCTAGGGAGGAATCGCCACCAAGCGTCGGTCAAGGGACCAACCCTCTGAGCGTCAACAATAGTGGCCTTAGACCTGTTCAGAGGCAAGCCGACAACGCCGGCTTGCCTGTTTTTTTGCCTGGATAATGTGGCGGCTCGGCATCATCCATCGACCGGCGCCTGCAGCTGCAGCAGAATGCACAAAGATTGGTCAATTTTACTCACCCTGGCCAACATTTACGGTCCACGGCGGCCTCAATTGGAGAATCGTCTGGTAGATCGGGCAGGACGGCTCATGTGCCCCCGGCAGGTAACCGGTCGACATCAGGAACTCATTCACGATCTCTCGGCCGGTGAAGCGGAAGGTCTTGCGGAACAGGCGCACCCAGCCGTCGAGGGTCAGCGGGTGGTGCGAATCAAGCCATCCGGCGAGGCAGCCGAAGCGCTCAATGAGCTCAAGAGCCACTCCGGCATTGTGGATGACGGCGGAAATCTTGCCTTGATGACGGATGATCCCGGCGTCCGACAGCAGCCTGGCCGTGTCTTCGTCGTCGAAGGCAGCGATCGCCGCGATGTCGTACTCGCGGAAGGCCGCCTTCAATGCAGCCCGCTTCTTGAGGACAGTGAGCCAGCTCAGACCGGCCTGGTTGATCTCCAGGACCAGTCGCTCGAAGAGCACGCGGTCGTCGCGGGTCGGGAACCCATACTCGGTATCGTGATAGGGCCCGTGCCAGGGATCGCCGGGGGCCTTTGCACAGTAGCTCGCGGACATCAGAGCAAACCGCTGCCGGTCAGGTGTCCGCCACCATGGCACGGAACGAGATCACCTCGCTCGCGATGACGACGTAGATGATGAGCCAGATGATCCCGGCGACCACCGTCGTCGCGATCAGCTTTGTGCCGATCCTGGGATTGGCCGGGGCCGACGGCGCGTGTCCCCTCTCCGGCTCCTCAACCGTCCGCACACCCCAGGGCAGGACGGCGAACAGGGTCACCCACCAGGTGAGCAGATAGACGATGACGCTGGTGAAGGTATCCAAGGCTCAGGCTCCTCGTGGTTTGATCCCGACATTTGCGGCGATGATGGGGAGAGCCCCCAGCCAGATGTCGGAATCTGAGAACCACTCGTAGTTCATTGTTGCTGGTGGACTATCCTGGTTCGACGTTTCGTTCGGGATTTGCTGCGGCACGGACCCGGGCGTCGAACTTGCTCTACTAAGCGGGAGCTACGGCCCGACTTCCTCTAGCTCGATCAAGGTGCCGCAGGTGGCATTGGGGTTCACAAACAGAACGGGATTGCCGTGTGCGCCGATACGCGGTTCCCCGTCGCCCAGCACCTCGAGCCCATTCGCGATCAGGCGATCCCGCATGGCGCGGATGTCGGCAACCTCCACACAGACATGGTGGATGCCGCCCTTCGCATTGCGATCGAGGAAGCGCGCGATCGGTGAGCCCTCTCCCAAGGCCTCAAGAAGCTCGATGCGGGTATTGCCGAGTTCGACGAAAACCACGGTCACGCCATGTTCCGGCAGCGCATCGGGTGCCGAGACCTCGGCACCC
>CAYNIS010000397.1:3255-3706 GCA_964397055.1 uncultured Rhodospirillaceae bacterium
AGTCCGGAGGCCAAGGAGCCGGTGCAACGCTTGAACAACCTCCTTTTCTGCGAGATCGCCAAAGCCCTTCTAAGTCGGCCGGGACGCCCGGATTCCGAGAATTGGATGTTTCTCGATGAGTTCGGCGACCTCGGGGCACTCAACTACCTTGTCGAATTGATGAAGCTCGGGCGCAGCAAGGGGGCGGCCGTGGTGCTCGGCACCCAGGACATCGCGGTAAAGCGTCGTCGCGGCTTCGAGGTCGGGAACCGCGATCGCGACGTGGTTCAAGCGACCGATCCCCTGGACCAGCGCCGCGACGGATGTTCCCCTCGGAACCGGCTCAGACGCGGACGACATGGACATCGGTCATCGGCTTCTTGCCGATCATGGCGTTGAACCGACGCCGGACGGCCGCGCGGACCGCCTGGCGCACCGATTCGTCGTCACGGGCGGCCCGGCCGGCAAGCCC
>CAYNIS010000398.1:0-680 GCA_964397055.1 uncultured Rhodospirillaceae bacterium
CGCCGGGAATGTCTCGGCCAGGGGCTTTCCGTCAGGCCGTCGGCATCTGGCTTTCGACCAGGCGCGCCCAGTAGCTGGCGCCCATGGTCAGGATCTCGTCGTTGAAGTCGTATTTCGGGTGGTGGACCATGTGCTCGCCCGGCCCGCGCTTCTGGCCGATGTTGATTAAGGCGCCGGGCCGCTCCTCCAGCATGAAGGCGAAATCCTCCGAGGCCATCACCGGCGCCTTGTCGGTCGCGACATTGCCGGCCCCGACGATGTCCTCGGCGACCTTGGCGGCGATCTCGGTCTCCGCGGCGTGGTTGACCAGCGGCGGGTAGCGGCGGTCGTAGATCACCTCGGCCTTGGCGCCGAAGGCCTGCGCCATGTTGGTCGCCACCCGCTCGATCCCGGCTTCGACCAGGTCGCGCACTTCCGGGCGGAAGGTGCGCACCGTGCCCTGGAGGTAGACCTCGTCCGGGATGACGTTGTGGGTGAAGCCGCCATGCAGCTGGCCGACGGTGACGACCGCACTGTCGAGCGGCGGCACGTTGCGGCTGACCAGCGACTGCAAGGCGGTCAGCACATGCGCGCCGACGACCAGCGTGTCGATGCCCTGATAGGGCTTGGCACCATGGCTGCCCTTGCCGCGGATGCGCATTTCGAAGATGTCGCCGGCCGCCAGCATCGGCCCGGGCTTC
>CAYNIS010000398.1:690-3698 GCA_964397055.1 uncultured Rhodospirillaceae bacterium
GGCCGACCGGCAGGTCGGGCGCGTTGTGCATGCCCCACACGGTGTCGACCGGGAAGCGCTGGAACAGCCCCTCGTCCAGCATCACCTTCGCACCGCCCTCCATCTCCTCGGCGGGCTGGAAGATGAATACCACGGTGCCGTCGAAATTGCGGGTTTCGGCCAAGTAGCGGGCGGCCCCCAGCAGCATCGTCGTGTGGCCGTCATGGCCGCAGGCGTGCATCGCCCTGGGGTTGGTGGAGGCCCAGGGCAGGTCCGTCTCCTCGACCATCGGCAATGCGTCCATGTCGGCGCGCAGGCCCACGGTCTTGCCGGACTGGCCGTTCCTGCCGTGCAGGATGCCGACGACGCCGGTCTTGGCGAGACCGGTGTGCACCTCGATCCCCCAGCTTTCCAGCTTCTCCGCGACGATCGCGGCGGTCCGGGTCTCCTCGAAGGCGATCTCCGGATGCATGTGGAAGTCGCGCCGCCAGGCGGTCATGTCGTCCTGGAAGTCAGCGAGACGGTTGATGATCGGCATCGTCGGTATCCTTGCGGAATGATCAGGCGGCGCGCGCCATCAGGCAACGCGCGCCATCAGGCAACGCGGGGCAGGCCCTTTTCGACCAGGCGGGCGTAGTAGCTGGCTCCGGTCGGCAGGATCGCGTCGTTGAAGTCGTATTTCGGGTTGTGAACCATGCAGGCGGACGGCCCGCCGGCCTGGCCCAGCCAGATGTAGTTGCCCGGGCGTTCGTTCAGCATGAAGGAGAAGTCCTCCGACCCCATGCAGGGCTGAAGGTCGCGATGGACCGCACCGGTGCCGCCGATTTCCGCGGCGACCTCGGCCGCGAAATCGGTTTCGGCGGCGGTGTTGACGGTCGCCGGGTAGCGCCGCCGGTAGGTGACCTCCGCCGCGCCGCCGAACTGGGCGGCGATTCCTTGCGCGATCCGGGTGAGGCCGGCCTCCACCATGTCCTGGGTCTTCGGCGTGAAGGTGCGGGCCGTGCCACCCATGGTCACCGCTTCCGGGACGACGTTGAACGCGGTGCCGCCGTTGATCTTGGTGATCGACACGACCGCACTGTCGATCGGGTCCATGTTGCGGCTGACCAGGGACTGGGCGCCCTGGATCATCGCGGCGGCCATCAGCATCGGGTCGACCCCGTGATGGGGCATTGCGGCGTGGCAGCCCCGGCCGGACAGGGTGATCTCGAACCCGTCGGCGGCGGCCATGATCGGCCCCTTGATCAGGCCAAACTCGCCGGCCGGCAGTTCCGGCCAGTTGTGCATGCCCCAGACGGTCTCCATCGGAAACCGCTCGAGCAGGCCGTCCTTGATCATCGCCTCGCCGCCGGCCCCGCCCTCTTCCGCCGGCTGGAAGATGAAATAGACGGTGCCGTCGAAATTCCGGGTTTCGGCAAGGTAGCGGGCGGCACCGAGCAGCATCGTCGTGTGGCCGTCATGGCCGCAGCCATGCATCTTGCCGGGCACCGTCGACTTGTGGGCGAAGTCGTTTTCTTCCTGCATCGGCAGCGCGTCCATGTCGGCGCGCAGGCCCATCGCCCGGGTCGAGCCGCCGTTGCCCTTCAGCACGCCGACGACCCCGGTCTTGCCCAGGCCGGTCACCACCTCGATCCCCCAGGACGCCAGTTTCTCCGCCACGATCTTGGATGTCCTGACCTCCTCATAGGCGATTTCCGGGTGCATGTGGAAATCGCGCCGCCAGGCGGTCATCTCGTCGTGAAATCCGGCAATCCGGTTGATGATCGGCATCGGCTCTTGCTCTCCGACTGGGCAGCTCTGCCTGCCCGTTAAGCACTAGGTTTATATGACACGGCAGCCTAGCGCGGCGATCCGGCCGCACCAAGGGAATCCTGGGTGGTGGCAATGCCGCACCTGCAACGGCTGCGCCAGCGGCCGGCCGAACCCGGGGCGACGTTGAAACTGCGAAGTATTCGTAGACGCTCGAAGGGTGCTGGCGAAGTCGATGCCCGCAGTCCGACTCGTCTCCTTTCACCGCGGCAGGGGTGCCGACTCGATGACAACTGACTTGAAGACCGGAGTATCTGAACAGGTGTTCATGGAAAGAGGCTAGATTCTGCGGAATTCTCGCCTATCCTGACCACCGGAAAGGTCTTTGGTGAAAGGTACCCCGCCCCGATGCGGACCGCTCCGCAAGCCGTCAACGAAATGCCCGACATCCGTCGCGGCACGCTTGTCGATCCGGCGACGAGCGCCCTGGTCGTGCGCGGGCTGACGGTCAGCTATCACGGCCAGCCAGCGCTCTGGCACGTCGACTACACAGCCCCGCCCCACGGCCTCGTCGCCATCATCGGCCCCAACGGTGCCGGCAAGTCGACCTTCATGAAGGCCATCCTCGGTCTTGTGCCGTCGCTGGCCGGCACGGTGCGCGTGTTCGGCCGCCCGGTCGGCGAGATGCGCCGCCGGATCGGCTATGTGCCGCAGCGCAGTTCGGTCGACTGGGACTTCCCGATCTCCGCGCGGGAGGTGGTGGAGATGGGCCTCTACGGCCGCCTCGGCTGGTTCCGCCGGATCACGAAGGGTGCGCGGGCGGAGGCGATGGCAGCCCTCGACCAGGTCGGCATGGCCGACCACGCCGAACGCCAGATCGGACAGCTGTCCGGCGGCCAGCAGCAGCGCGTGTTCCTGGCCCGCGCGCTGGCCCAGGACGCGGATGTCTATTTCATGGACGAACCTTTCGCCGGCGTCGATGCGGCGACCGAACGGGCGATCATCGACGTGCTGCAGGACCTCGACCGGCGCGGGCGCAGCGTCTTCTGCGTCCACCACGACCTGGAAACCGTCGGCGACACCTTCGACCACGCGCTCCTCCTGAACGTCGGCGCGCTCGCCGCCGGCCCGGTCCGGGACGTCATGACCCGGGACGTGCTCGAGCGCGCGTACGGCAGCCGGCTCCATCACCTGGACCTGGGCATCGGCGGTCCGGAACCGGCGGGCCGATGACCTGGGCGGAGGCGCTGGCCGCCCTCTTGCCGGTTCTGGCGCTGCAC
>CAYNIS010000399.1:0-2149 GCA_964397055.1 uncultured Rhodospirillaceae bacterium
GTATCTGGCTGGGGGCGATGTCGGTCGCCACCCGCCGGCATAGCTGGCGCAACGGGGTCTTGCGCGCCGGCAACCTCTACGCCACGCGCGACCACTTCGCACTCGACCCGGAAATCTCCTCCGCCCCGCGCGGCATCGCCCGGCGTGCGCGCACACCCTGGGAGCTGGAGGAGATCGACCGCACGGACCGCGTCCATCTCGCCCATTTCTGCAAGACCGCGAACGATGGCGGCATGCGGGTCATCGCCGATCTGGTCTGCCAGCAGGTCGCCGCGGACCATCCGATGGCGCTGCAGGAGGACGCGGAGATCGCCGCCCTCACCGCTCATTGCCGGGAAAACGGCCTCGACTACCGACGCATCCGGGCGACCGACGACGGCTTCGAGATCGGCGGCAGCGGGATCGTCGTCGGGCTTGCCATGGCAGCGCGCCGGTTCGCCGAACCGCTGCCGCTCGACCTCGACAAGCATGTCGTCGACTCAACCTTCGCGAAGCTGCCGCACGCCTACTACTTCCGTTTCCACCGCGGCCGCGACTTGTCCCTGGAACTGGGCGATATCGGCCCCCACGACGGGGAGGATGTCGCCGTCGTCAACTATCATTCGCCCGCCGCGATCGCGGCCTTCGTCACCGGCGAGGACGGCAGGCCGGGCCTGTGGAAGCAGGTGATCGACTGGTACCTCGACCTCGGGTTCACCGGCTTTCGCTGTGACGTCGCCTATGCCGTGCCCGCCTATGTCTGGGACATCCTGTTGGACTATGCCCGCCGACGGCACCGCGACACCGTGTTCATCGCCGATGTCGCGGAGGCGAGCGGCGACCAGCTGGAGAAGATCGCGACCGTCAGCACGATCACGGAGGAGGGCGAACGGCCCGGTTTCGACGTCGGCATGATCAGCGTCGACTGGAACAACCTCGTCAGTTCCGGTTTCCTCGACCGCGACATGCCGCTGATCGAGCACGCAACAGACCGCGGCATCATGGGTTTCGCCGACAATCACGACACCACCCGGACCATCCCGGAGGAGCTGTTCCAGCGTTTCGGCGGCAGGACGGACGTCAACCGCATCGTGCGGGCGACGGCATTCCGGAACTATGCCCTCGCCCTCATGCTCTCGAACTCGTCGTTCATGCCGATGGGCTTCGAATACTGCAAATCGCCGCGGGCGGAGATGTTCCGGGGGGCGGCCCCGATCAACCAGTGGCGCACCCTGCAGCGCACGCGTGGCGACGACGACCACCCCTTGAACCTCACCAAGGGGGTCATGGCCGTGAACCAGCTGAAGGCCGCCCTCGGCGTCGAGGAATGCCAGATCCTGATCCCGGAATTCGACCTGACCACCGACGAATGCCTGGGCTGGATGCGGGTCGCCTATATCGACCGCGAGGACGGCTCGATGAAGACCGAGGTGATGATCATGGTCAATCTCGCCCCGGAAGAGGGGCCGGTCGCCATCGACAGCGCCTTCATCAAGAACTGGACGCGCAGTTCCTCCTTCATCCGCAGTTTCGCCAGGGGCGGCGGCGGCACCGACATGGTCGCCTGGTCGATGGACGGCGACGTGGATACCGAACGGCGGATCAACATCGTCCACGACATCCTGATCCTGCACATGCCGATCGGCAGGCGGTTGTCGATGGCGGTCGATCTCGACTGGGATCCGGAACCGGTCGACCGATCGACCCCGCGCTGGGTGCTCAACCTCAGGTAAGCCACCCTCGCCCACCTCAGCGGATCGCCGGTGGGGGATCGACTTCTCGCGCGGCCGCCTTTCCAATGTCACGATCTAGAGCTTTTCCAGCCGGACGGAATCGGCGCGGCGGTCCGGAAGATGCTCAGATCCAATTGGTTGGCGCGCGTTTTGAACCGCCGGACTGGTTCAGCCCGGCTGGCAGATGCGCTAATGGAGTGAATTCGACGTCTGGATCCCGCGTTGGGCGTCCACTGGCACCAAGTCCGGAACCCAATGTCGGAACCAAGCCACTGAGCGATGGATTGATATCGGGAAGAAGACGGAGTGCTGACCAGGTGCAACGCGGATACTCGCGGCTCGCCATGGCGGCGATGCCGGCCGGCGGCCTCATCGTCGGCGTGCTTGTCGCCCTCGCCCCCTGGCTGGTGGTCCTGGCGACGACCGTCGCCGGCAGC
>CAYNIS010000399.1:2159-3691 GCA_964397055.1 uncultured Rhodospirillaceae bacterium
GTCGCTCGCGCTCGCGCTCACGCCCTACATTCTGACGCCGCCCGCCCCGGTCATGGCCCAGGTCCCGTTCTTCGCCGCCGGCGGAACCCTGGCCGGCGCGCTCCTGGCACCGCTGTGCGCCGGCCGGACGATCGCGACCAGCCGGCTTCAGATCGCGATCGCCGTGCTTCTGATCGGAGGCATGGCAACCGCCCAGATCGCTGTCGATTGGGTGCTCGACCGGCCCCTTTCCCGGGTCACGCGCAAGCCGGTCTGGCTCGGGGCCGGGGGCTGGGACGCCGCGCGCGTGATGCACTACCAGGTCGAGGACTTGCGCCGGTACCACCCGCTGGTCGGGCTCGACTGGAACTGCACGCCGATGCCGCCGCCCTGCCCCTACTGCGTGCCGGATCGGGCCTATCTCTATCCGGTGACACCGACGACCGCCCTCGGTGCCGACCTGTCGAGTTGCGGCGTGGCGCTGCGGGCGGAAGCGCCCCTCGATCTTCGCTTCGCGCGGTTCCACCGGGCCCACATCCGGGTCCTGTCGATCGCCGGGTCGGACTTGCGTGGCGCGGACTTCCGGGAGAGCCGCTTCCACAATGTCCGGCTTGCGGAGCGACGGGAGCGTATCGATTTCCGCGGCAGCCGCTTCGACGGCGCCTACATCCTCGGCGGCGATCTGAGCCGCGGCGACTTCCGGGGCGCCAGTTTCGACGGCGCGGTTCTCCAGAACGTCCGGCTGAGCAGCAGCGGGACTGAGGGGGTCGACTTCTCCAACGCACAGCTCTTCGACGTGACGTTTGAGTAGGTCTGGGCGCGTAGGTCTGGGCGCGTAGGTCTGGGCGAGTAGGTCTGGGCGAGTAGGTCTGGGCGAGTAGGTGCCGACGCGTGGACGCCGCCCGGGCGGATCAGCGGCCGGTTCCGAGGGCGAGGGTGCGCTTCGGCCGGGCCGGCACCACCGGCTTGACGGCCGGCTCCATTCCCGGCCGGGAGGTGTCGAGCGTCTTCGGCCGGTACTCCGCGCGGCCGAACTCGTGCGGGCGACCACGCGGGTTGGAGATGAAGCGCACGCCGTCGACCAACTGGTCCTGGGCATCGTGGTTGTGCCCGAACACCCAGCCCTTGATCTTGCCGCCGACGTCGGCCGCGATCACCTCCGCCATGCGGCTGTTGCCGTAGCAGCCGGCGAATTCCTCCTTCGGCGGGTAGACGCCGTAGGAGATCATACCGGGGCGCGGCAACGTGTGGGTGACGAGGACGATCTCGCCCACGTCGGGGTTGGCCTGAAGGTCGGCGACCTGCCCTTTCAGGACCTCCACATCCTCCTGCGCCTGAACGACGATGCGGTCGTTGTCGCTCTCGGACAGCTTGAGCGCCCCGCCGAACGCCGCCCGGCTGGCGATCGCTTCTGGCGCCTTTGTCGCTGTGACAGCGGCGGGCGTCATAGCCGCACGAGGCTTGTTCTCGCCATCCGAACACAACCACGAGGCCCCGGCGCCAGGCTCGGGCACGACGCTCGAGTTCGCCGGACTCCGCGCCGACGGCACGAT